>JALUZX010000325.1 GCA_027011425.1 Planctomycetota bacterium | reverse complement strand
CGTTTCCACGGGAAGGCAAGCAAGCGGCCCGGGCCCTCCTCCTCAGGGATCCCGCCGCATGGGAGGCGTGGGAGGCATTGGGGGTGGCCTGCGAAGGACTGGGGGAATGGAAAGAGGCCCGGAAGGCCTTTTCGGTGGGGGACCGTTACATGGACCACCCCCCCCTCCTCGCGCGGGAGGTGGAGTTCCTGGCACGAAAGGACCTGCCGGGCCTCCCCGAACCCGGGAAAGTGGCGGGGATCTCGGCCTCGTCGGCCCAGGGAAGGAAAGCCCTGGCCCTCTGGCACCTGCGTAGATCCGAATACCAAACCGCCCTGGACCTCCTGGAGAAGGCCGGGGAGGAGAACGACGAACTCCTCTTCTTCAGGGCCCGGGCCGCTCTCTTCCTCCCGCCCGACTTTTGGAAGAGGGCCGAAGAGAGCCTGGATCGCCTGGCCCGGGCCTTTCCCGGAAGCCCTTACTCCCGCCACGCGGGCCTGGTCCTGAGCCTCCTCCGCGAGGCGCTGGCCGCGGGCAAGGAAGCGGAGGCCCTTCCGGCGGCCCCGCCCGGCTCAGGGAAGTAGGAGGGGAAAGGAGGGAAGCCTCCCCTCCAGGTTCTCCAGGGCTTCCCCCATGGCCCCGAAGGAATGGGCGGCCAAGAGAGCGTCCAGCTTGGCCTCCGTCCTCCCAAGATTTACGTAATGGCGAAATCGTTTCAGGCCGCCCACGGGGGCCCTGGGCTGGTCCGGATCCAGTTCCCACGGGTGAAGGTAGATGCACCCCGGAAGGCCCTCCCTTTCCCTGCGGCGCTGGGCCAGAGAGAAGAGCTTCACCGGGAAAAGCCTCAGGTATCCCCCGCCGCCGGCGGGAAAATTGCGCCCCAGGAGATTCAAGGTCAGGGGAGGGAACTCGGGAATGGAGCCCGAGGGGGTCTCCACCAGCACGGGGCGCGGGGAAAAACCTTTCCATCCGTAATCGGGATGAGGGACGGGGAAGACCGAGGAATCCCCCTTGTAGCCCCTCCCCGCCAGGACATCCAAGGCCCATGCGGTGGAAGGAGTCACGCTGAAGGAACAGGCGCGGAAGAGGAGAGGCCTCTTCCCCGTGACGCCCTCCAGGATTCTTTCCGTCCCGGCCAGATCCTCCTCGAACCCAACCCGTCCCAGGGCCCCGACCGGGCGGTGTCCATAACCGTGGGAGGCGATCTCGTGCCCCGCCCCGGCGATTTCCCTCACCAGCTCCGGCTCGCGTTCGGCGAGCCAGCCCAGGCAGAAGAAGGTGGCTTTCACGGACCGCCGCTCCAGGATCTCGAGGAGCCTCCTCACGGCGTCCGGTGAACGCCTCTCCAGATCTTCCCAGGAGGAAGGCGGGAAGAAGGGGCGAAGGTTCATGACGTGGAACCACTCTTCCAGGTCCACCGTAAGGACGTGGCGGCTCACCGCAACCTCTCCTCGATCACTGGAAGGGCCGCCGCCAGGAAGTCCTCCATCCGCCGCAAGGCAGCCTTTCTTCCTCCCTTTCCCACCCGAACCTCCACGCGGATCTTGCCTCCCGAGACGTCCCTGGCCGCGATCGCCCGCCAGAGAAGACGCGCCATGTGTCCCCAGACGTCCAGGCTCCACCGCCCCCCGGCGCGGAAGAGGTCGAAGAAGAGCCTCTTCTCCCCCCTTCCCGTCACCTCCTTGAGGATCACAGGGAGACCTGGCCGGCCCGGGATTTCCAGGGTCCTTCTTTCCCAGCCCGTGATCTCGTACCCGTTCGCGGTGTAGCAGTCGTCCGAGGGGTGGACGGCCTCCAGGTCGTTTGCAGACCAGGAGACCAGAAGAACCACCCTTCCGGGCTTCCCCGGACGTGTATAGACGCGAAAGATGAAATCACGGGTGAGCAGGAGGGCTCTTTCCCGTTCCGTGACGGGGATTTCCATCCCCACCCACTCCCCGATCCGGAAAGGAATGGAAAGGGCCTTCCGGGTCTCCCTTCCGGTGACCCCGAAGGTCCCCCTAAGAAAGAACGTCCCCGCCGCGCCCCCCCAAAGGAGGAGGAGAGCAGCCGTCCTGGCCCCTTTCACGACGCCTCCTCCCGGGCCCTCTTCCCGGGGAGAAATCTCCGCGCCAGGAAGTCCACGCCCAGAAGAAGGAGGAAGGCCGTCAGGTAGAGGACGTAGCCCATGAAGGTGTGCATCCTCCCGGCAGCGAAAGGGACGCCGAAGCGGGATGCCAGAAGACACAGGACCGCGATCCTGACGGCATTGGCAGAAAAAGCCGCAGGAAGGGAGGCCATGAGCAGGATCCACCGCCTCGGCCCGGCAGGGCCGAAGAAGAACGCCAGGCAGTATCCCAGGGTGAGCAGGGCCAGGGCCGAGCGCATGCCGGAACAGGCGTCCCCCACCACGAGGGGCTGTGCCTGGCCGGGAAAATAGATTTCCGTGCCGGCCTGCAGGAACCGCCCGTCCAGAAAGATCCCCGCCAGGGCCGTGCCGGCCCTGGTGGAAGCCATCTTCATGGGAAAGGTGGCGGCCTTGAGGACCTGGTCGGGAAGGGGCACGGCGAAAAGGAGGAGAAGAACCAAGGGAAGAAGTCTCCTGGTCCGGGCTCCCCCCTGGTCCACAAGGAGGAGGCCCGAAAGAATGGGAACCAGGGAGAATCCGCAAAGGGAATCCCTGTAGAGGAAGACCCCAGCCAAGTAGGCCAGCACCCCCACGGCGAGCACGGGCAGGCCCCAGGGACTGGAATCCCGGGGAGGGGCCGTGAAGACCTTCCAGTCCCGCCAGAGCACCCAGGCGCCGAAGGCGAACAACAAGGGGGCGTGCTCGTACAGGCCATCTCCGTGAAACCAGCGGTACCGGATCATCCAGTGGAAAGGGCCCCAACAAATCGCGGCCAGGGGGGGAAGAACCAGGGCCCACCAGAGAATCCCGGGGGAGCGGACCGGGGCGTCAACTCCCGAGGTTCCCGTATCGCTCCTCATAGGCCTGGACCACCCTCTTCGCGTTCTCCCTCCACGTGAACCCTCTTTCCTCGATGGAGGCCCTTCCGTTTCTCCCGATCCTATCGGCCAGTTCCCGGTCTTCCAGGAGGCTTTTCACCGACTCTTCGAAGGCCAGGGGATTCCCCTTTTCGAAGAGAAGGGCCGTTTTCCCATGTTCCACCACTTCCCTCAGGTTTTCCTGGTCCGGGGCTACCACGGGAACTCCCGCGGCCAGGTAATCGAAGAGTTTCAAAGGCGAAGCATAGACGTTGATCGCCGGAAGGACCCCCACGTGAAAGGTGGAAATCCACCGGGGGACATCCTCGGGGGGCATCTCCCCGGTAATCCGCACCCGGTCCCCCACCCCGAGGGAAGCAGCCTGTTCCCGAAGGGGCCGGCAACCCGGTCCGCCCCCCACGATGAGAAGTTGCAAGTCTTCGAACCCGGACCGCACCAGGCTGGCCATGCTCTCCAGGGCCATGTCCATCCGGTGCCATTCCCTGAGAAATCCGGAGAATCCGATCCCCCTCCTCCCCGCCAGGCCCAATTCCTTCCGGATCCTTTCCCTTTCCTCCTCAGGAGGAAAGAGGGAAGGATCCACGCCGTTGTGCTGGACCAGGATCTTCTCCTTCGCCACGCCCTGGTCCACGAGCATCTTCTTCAAGACCCCGGAGACGACGAAGATCAGGTCGGAGCGCTGGAAGATCTGAAACTCCACACGCCTGGCCCATCGACGGAAGACGAGTTTCCCCAAGCGTTCCATCTCCAGGACCATGGGGGAATTCACTTCCAGAAAAAGGGGCAGGCCCAGTTTCTCTTTGGCGTGGATCCCCGCCAGGTTGGAGAGGGCATAACGCTCGTAGATGAAGTGGGGATCGAATCCCCTGGCCGCGGCAAGGATCTTCCGGGTCCCCACGCTCCCGTAGAGGTGTTCCAGGATCTCCAGGGTGAACCGGGGGAGGAGGAGAGCCAGGAAGAAGAGATTCCCTCCCTTTCCCGGAGCGGAACCCTGGTCTCCGTGGCGGACAAGGGAAACCTCCTTCACCCGGTGCCCCAAGGCCCGGAATGCGTTGATCAGGAAACGGACATGGACGGCCTGCCCGTCCCGGGCCCGGGTCCGGTGGTGGTAGAGGATTCTCTTCATCTCCATCCCAGGGCCCTCTCGGCGCGGTGCGCGAAACGCCCGGCCATGGTTTCCCAGGACCGCTTCCTTCCGAAATCCCCCGACTCGTGGAGAGGAAAGACCTTTCCCATGGTGCGGGCCAGGGCCGCCGCCAGGGCCTCGGGACCGTCTTCGGTCACCAGGGTGCCCAGCCTCCCTTCCTCCAGGATGGAAGGGACGGCACCCACGGCCCGGGCCACGCAAGGCACACCCGAGGCCAGAGCCTCCAGGAGCGCGTTGGGGCACCCTTCCCTCCTGCTGGGAAGTGCGAAGATGTCGGCGTCCCGGTAGCACAGGGAAAGTTCCCGGGGACTGAGGGGACCTACGAGGTGCACCCTGTCGGCCAGACCCTTCTTCTCCGCCAAAGACTCCAGGTGTTCCCTGTAGGGCCCTTCACCGACGATCACCAGGTGGAAGGTCTTGTCCAGGAGGGACAAGGCCTCCACCAGGAGATCCTGCCCCTTCACCGGGTCCAGGCGGCCCACGTTCAGGACCAAGGTCGCCGATCCCGGAATCCCCCATTTCTTCCTGTATCCCGTCCCCAACCCGGGCTTGAAGAGTTTCGGGTCCACACCGTTCTCCACGACCGTCACGGTTCCGCCGGGAAGCTCTCCCACTTCCTCCATCTCCCGGGCAAGCTCCTGGGAGACGGCGTGGAGGAAGGAGGCCTTCCGGAGCGCTTTCCGGACCTGGCCCGAAAGAAAGGGCTTCTTAGCGAGGACCAGGACGTCCGTTCCCCTGCCAGAGAGGATCAGGGGAAGCCCAAGTCTTCCCGCCAGCCGGGCGGCGGCCACCCCGTAAGGGTAGAGATAGATCCCGAAGACCGCCTTGTACCTCTCCTTGGAGCAATACTCCCTGTAGGTTCTCCAGGCGGCCCGGGCCACCCAGAAAGCCTGCAATGGAACGCCCACGCCCCTCAGGTGAGGATACCTGGGGTATTCCACCCAGCGCCCGTCGATCTTGAGCCTGGGGGGAGGAAGAAGGCCGGAGTCGAGGGGAGGAGCCCCCAGCATCCCCAGGACGGGAAAAGGAACGGGCCTGGGGACGAGGAGCTTAGGTTTCCATCCTGCCGTATCCTCCAGGGCCTGGAGGAAACGCTGGACGAAGAGGCCGTGCCGGGGCCTGCGGGGATCGGGAAAGAGATCGGTCAGGACCAGAACGTTCACGAGACTCCTCCCTTGCCCCACTTCTCCCACCAGCGATGGAGCACCAGGAGGGCCCAGAGGGCCTCGGACCTGTCCCGCCGCCCCGACCGGTGCTCTTCCCTCCATGCCTCGGCCTGTTTCCGGTCCAGGAGGAAGCGGGCCGCCTCCCCTTCCAGGGCATCCCTCACCAGGCCGTCCAGGTCCTTGCCCGTCCAGCGGGCCAGGGGGATGGAGAATCCCGCCTTGGACCTGTCCATGATTTCCGGACCCAGGCGCCCCGCCAGGGCGCGCCGGAGAATCCACTTGCCCCGCCCTCCCTTGATGCGGTAACGCGGAGGAACCCGGGCGGCCATCTCCAGGAGCCGGTGATCCAAAAAGGGAGCGCGGGTCTCCAGGGAGACGGCCATGGAGGCCCGATCCACCTTGACCAGGATGTCCCCGGGAAGGTAGGTCTTCATGTCCAGGTACTGCACTCTACTCAGCGTATCCACCCTGCCCGCCCGGAAAAAGTGTTTCCGGTGAATCTCCAAGGGATCGTAACCCTCCAGGGATCGCCTCATATCCCCGTGGAGAAGGGCAAGGGCTTCCCCCGGCGCCTGGGCGGAGACGGAGTGGATGTAGGCCCCGAAGGGGTCCCGCCCGAGGTTTTCCAGGGTTGCGCCGGCCCGAATCCAGCGGGGAAGGGCGCGGGACCTGGGCCAGGCTCTCCCCAGGGGACCCAGGAAGAAGGAGCCCGCACCCGGGGGAAGAAGACGGCGCACCCGGTTTTCCCACCGGTCGAACCGGTAGCGCCTGTATCCCGCGAAGGCCTCGTCGCCCCCATCCCCCGAGAGGGCGACCGTCACGTGCCGACGCGCCTCGCGGCTCACGTGGAAGGTGGGAAGGGCGGAGGAATCGAAGAAAGGCTCGTCGAAGTGGTAGGACAGGAGGTCCAGGTCCTCCGCCGCCTCCGCCGTGGTCAGGTGCTCCTCCAGGCGGACCCCAAGTCTCTCCGCCACGGCTCTCGCCGCTGGTCTCTCGTCGAAGGCGGATTCCTGGAATCCCACGCTCACGGCCACCACCTCTTCCCTGAGGCGGCTCATGGAGGCCACGATCCCCGCCGAGTCCACGCCCCCCGAAAGGAAGGCCCCCAGGGGGACGTCCGCCACGAGCCGTAGGTCCACGGCCCGGTCCAGGCCATCCAGGAGGGCCTCCGCCGTCTCCTTCACGCCGGCGCCGCTCCTCTCCTCGAAGGAAAGGTCCCAGTAGCTCTCCACCCCTCCCCGGCCACCGGGCTCGGCCCAGAGGATATGGCCGGGAGGAAGTTTCTCCACCCCAACGAAAATGCAGTGCGGGTCCGGGACGTAACGGAAGATCAGGGCTTCCCATAGGGCCCCCGGATCGAGACGTTTCTCGAGGCCGGGGTGGGCCAGGAGGGACTTGACCTCCGACGCGAAGAGGATCCGATCCCCCAGGCGGGCGAAGTAGACCGGTTTCTGGCCGAGCCTGTCCCTGGCCAGAATGAGTCTTCTCCTCACCCGATCCACCAGGGCGAAGGCGAACATCCCTCTCAGCCTGGAAGGAAGGTCCAGACCCCATTCCTGGTATCCATGAAGAAGAACTTCCGTGTCGGTCCGGGTCTGGAAGTGGTGTCCCCTCTCTTCCAGTTCCCGGCGAAGTTCCCGGAAGTTGTAGATCTCCCCGTTGAAAGCGGTGACCAGGTCCCCCGAAGGACTCACCATGGGCTGGTCCCCCGTAACCAGGTCGATCACGGCCAGGCGCCTGTGATGGAGGCCATACCACCTCTCCACCACCTGCCCTCCTCCGTCGGGTCCGCGGTGCCTGAGGAGGGAGCCCATGGAAACCAGGACCTCCTCCAGGGGAGGGGGGGCCTCCAGGGTAGTCAGGAATTCACCGGCGAACCCACACACAGGCAACCTCCAGGCTTCTTGCGCCCCCCTCCGTCACGAGGAGAGAAACCCGCCCCCGGGAACGGGGGGAGAAGGCCAGGAAGGAAGGCCTTCCCTCCCGGGCTCCCCCCTTTCGGCAGGGCGCGAATCCTCTCCGGCTTCCTCCAAGGAGGCCGCTTTCTTCAGGGCAAGGTATTCCAGAACCGTCACCATGCCCACCATCTGGTAGAAGAGGTCGAAGTGGGCCCGGTTCAGGAAAGTGGCTCCCACGACGAATCCCACGAAGGAGGCCTCGAACATCCGTGCGAAATCCGCCGTCCAGGGAGGGGCCCTTCCCTGGAGGGCCCGGCTCCGTATCCTCCGCAAGGCCAGGAAGGACGAGGCGATCAGGGCGAGAAAGCACAGGAAGGCCGGGGTCCCGCTCTCGGACCAGATCTGGAGGTAGGAATTGTGGGCCACCCGGCCTCCCTGGGGGGGAGGCCCCGCCTCTCCCCAGACCTGGGGGGATTCCTCCCACGCTTCCTGGAAGGACCGCATCCCGACGCCCAGGACCGGATGGATCAGGACCATGCGCAGGGCCGCCCTCCACGCCTGGAGACGGCCCATGGCGGAGGAATCCTGCTCGTACCGCTCGATGGAGGCGATCCTCTCCAGGACGTGCCTTGGAGCCAGGAGAAAGAAGAGAGGGACCACCATGGCCCCCAGGGCCAAAGCCTTCCACCTGTGCCTGGAGCGCCAGGCGATGGTTACGAGCACGGCCGTCGCGGCCAGGAATCCTCCCCGGGAATGGGTGAGAAGGATCGTGATCACCGTAAACACCACCGCCGAGTAGAGCCCGAGGCGGAGCCATTTCCGTTCCTGGAAAGCCCCCAGGTAAAAGAGCAGGGGGATTCCCATGGTCAAGGCCAGGGCGAAGTCGTTGTTGTCTTCCATCATTCCCCCGGGCCCCTGGAGGATGGGGGCGCCTCCGCGGAGGACTCCCATGATCCCGTCCTTGAACCCGAAGAACCCGAGCGAAAGGGCGATCGTCCAGGTCAGGATCTCCAACCTCCGCCTGGAGTCGGTGAGGCCCGTTGTGATCAGGGCGATCAGGACGATCTTGTCGAACTCCAGGTAACGCTGCCAGACGAAGGCGTCCTGGCGGAACCCGAAGACCATGGAGAGCCCCACCAGGATCATCAGGGCGATCATGGTGAAGGTGCGGAAATCCTTCCGGAAGAAGGGGCGGGACCTCTCGTTCGCAAGAAACCCAACCACCATCACGATCCCCACGATATAGGAGAACCGCATGGTCCTCGCGAACCCCCAACAAAGGTCCTGGGGACGCATGTAGGCCAGCCAGGAAAAGACCAGGAGCCCGTAGAAGGGGTTCCGGAAGGCTGCGGGCAGGCTTCCGAAGACCAGTAGGGTTACCAGAAGGTCCCGCATGGGCGCCTATCCCGCCGGAGTGGTCTTGAAGATCCCGTCCAGGAAATCCGTGAGGAAGGCGGGCAGCCTGGTGGGATCCAGGAAGTAGAGGCCCACCACCACCCCCACGAGGACGAAGAGTCCCAGGATGACGCCCAGGACCCAGCGCCTGCGCTTCCTGGCCAGGAGGCGCTCCTCCTCGGTCTCCAGGTATCCCGCAGCCCCCAGGACGGGAATGGACAGGGTCCGTTCGGCCTCTTCAACAGTCCGGAAGGAGATTCGGAGGATTTCCGTAAGGATGATGAGGCCTACCGCCGTCCCGATCCCCACGACCAGGCCGATGAGGACGATCACCAGGTTGGTGGGGTCGTTGGGCGACGGGGGAGGCCAGGCCTCCTGGTTGACTTCGTAATACTGCCTCGAATTGAAGAGTTCCAGGCGCCTCTCCTGCTTCGCCACCATGGCCTGGATCTCCTCCAGCCTCCTGCGGGCGCTCTTTTCCGCCTGGACCCGGCGGACGTGTTCCTCGTGAAGCTTGGGGAAGAGTTCGCATTGCTTGTCCAGGTCGGCGAGCTGTTTGTGTTTTACGTCCAGGCGCTCTCGTCTCTCGCCGATCTGGAGTTTCAGCTGGTCCAGCTCCTGTCTCTTGGCCTTCTTGAGCGGGTTGGGCACTTCCTTGGAGGCAAGGGCCCCCTTGGTGGAAAGAAGGTTCTTCCTCTGCTCTTCCAGGAGCCGCAATTGTTCCTCGTAGGTCTTCCGCCTGGGATGGCCTTCCTTCATGAGAGAGAGACGCTGGCGCAGGCGCAGGATCTGGGCCTCCAGGAGAGCCAGGTTCTGGTCGTTCTCCGGGTTGCCCGTGACCTGGGCCTCCCTCAGAAAGGGCGGGATGCTCTCATATTCCTTCTGGAGGGTCTGCAACTTCGCCTCCAGCCCCTTCAGTTCCGCCTCCTCCTTCCGGATCTGCTCCTTCAAGGCGTCCCGGGCCTTGTAGATCCCGGGGCCGCCCGCTTTGCCGGGGAGGTTCATCAGCGGATCCAGGCGGTTGGCCCGCTCGAAATCCCGCAGGTCGTTCAAGGCCCGGCGCCACTTCTCCCGGGCGTCCATCTCCTGTTGGCGCTCTTTGTCCAGGACCGATTGCAGGCTCCGCCTGAGCGAAAGAAACCGGTCCTCCAGCCAGAGGTTCCTGAGGGTGTTGGCCAGGTCCGCCGCTCTCTTGGGATCCTTGTCGGAGTAGGAAATGCCC
>JALUZX010000324.1 GCA_027011425.1 Planctomycetota bacterium | reverse complement strand
GCTCCCCCTCCCCGGGGCGAGAATCGGGGGTGATCGAACCAGGAGCCTGTCGAAAACCGGGGGACATCTTGGACGAACAGCCCGTTCCAACGCCCCAGAAGGGAATCAAATCCCGGAAGAGGGGGAAGAGGAATGAAACCCGCGCCGGCGGGGGTTCCTTTTCCGTCCGGATCGACAGGAAGATCCGCTACCGGGTCCGCGTGGCGCCGGGTCTCCTCGACGGGTACGGCGAAATGCTCGTTTCCCTCCTGGGACGGCGCCAGGCGTTCATACTCACCGACAACAGGGTGGGCTCCCTCTACGGGCGGAAGCTGGAGGAATCCCTGCGCAGGGCGGGGATCCCCGCCAAGGTCCTATCCATTCCCGGCGGGGAGGAATCCAAGAGCCTGGCCGTCTACGGCGACCTCCTGGAAAGACTCGCGGAGATGGGCTGCGCCCGCCGCTCCCTGCTGGTGAACTTCGGAGGCGGGGTCGTCACCGACCTGGGAGGATTCCTGGCCTCCTCCTACATGCGGGGAATCGATTACGTCAATCTCCCCAGCACCCTCCTGGCCCAGGTGGACGCCGCCGTGGGGGGAAAGGTGGCGGTCAACACCGGCCGGGCCAAGAACATGGTGGGCGCCTTCCACCATCCCCGCCACGTGGCTGCCGACACGGAACTCCTGGCCACCCTTCCGGGAAAGGATTACGCCGCGGGCCTGGCGGAAGTCGTCAAGACGGCCCTCATCGACGGGGAGGAGCTATTCCACTTTCTCGAGGCGAACCGGGGGGCCATCCTGGAGAGGAACCCCTTGATTACGGCAGACCTGGTCTTTCGCACGTCCAACGTCAAGATGCGGCTCGTCGCCAAGGATCCATACGAAAGGGACCTCCGCAGAGAGCTGAACCTGGGCCACACCCTGGGGCACCCCATCGAAACGGAATTCCAATACCGGGGAATCCGCCACGGAGAGGCCGTGGCCGTGGGGATGGGCGTGGCCTGCCTGGTGGCGGAAGAAAAGGGCATCCTGGCGCGCCCGGAATTGGAACGGATCTTCGACCTGCTCCAGGCCTTCGGACTCCTCTGGAAGGAGGCCCCCATCCCCCCCGACAAGGTGGTGGAACGCCTCCGTTACATCAAGCTCGTCAGGGGAGGACATCTCCATTTCGTGCTTCCCGCCGGGATCGGCCGGACGGTCATCACCGACAGGGTCTCCGAGGGGGAACTCATCCGCGGCATCGAGGAATACGAGGCGGAAGTGGAAAGGAGGACGGGATGACGCCCCGCCGGATCATCGAACTGGAGAAGGAGAGCCTGGAAGAGGTCCGGGCCCACGAAGGGCGGGGGACGATTCTCTTCAAGAGGATCCTGGACGGCCGCGACCTGGAGGGGGCCTGGCACTTCGTGGACTACGCCGTCCTTCCCCCGGGGACCGGCATCGGCAGGCACACCCACGGAGAGGACGAGGAACTCTACCTGGTCCTGGAAGGCGAGGGGGAGATGGAGCTGGACGGGGAGACCTTTCCCGTGCGGAGAGGCTCGGTCATCCTGAACAGGCGGGGCGGAACCCATGCCCTCCGGAACGTATCCGACGCCCCCCTGGAGATCTTCGTCGTGGAAGTGGGCCTGAAGGAGGAGGAGAAGAACAGTGGCTGAGCCCAAGAAAGCCCTGGTCCTGGCCGGCGGACGGGGGACCCGGATGGCCCGGGCCGGCCCGGCGGTCCCCAAGCCCCTCGTTCCGGTCTGCGGGATCCCTCTCCTCGTCATCCACCTGAGGCGCCTTCTTGCCGCGGGATACGAAGAGATCCACCTGGCGCTCCGCCACAAGGCCGGCGAGATCATCCGGTTCCTCCGTGAAGAATCGGGCCTTCCCGGGGAGAAGCTCTTCTTCCACGTGGAGGAGGAACCCCTGGGGACGGCGGGCGCCCTGGCCTGGTTCCGTTCATCGCCGTGCCCCCTCCTGGCCCTCAACGGAGACCTTCTCTCGGCCATCGATTACGGCGCCATGGAGGCCTTCCACGAAGAAAGAGGGGCGGACCTTACCATCGCCCACCACGCGGAGCGGCGGCGGCTGAAGCTCGGCGAAGTGATCCTGGGTACGGATGACCGCATACTTGGATACAGGGAGAAGCCTTTGAAAGAATACCGGATCTCCTCGGGCACCTACCTGGTGGGCGGGAAGGTCCTGGAACTCCTGGAGAAGGAGGAGTGGACCCCCTTTCCCGAGGTCGTGCAAAGAAGCCTCCAGGCGGGGCTGAAGGTCCTGGGCTTCGCCCATTCCAGCCCCTGGATCGACGTGAACGACGGGCGGGACCTGGCCAGGGCGGAGGAGATGCTCCGGGAAGACCCGGTGGCCTTCGGCCTGGAACCCCGGGAAGTGAAGGCCTGAAGCCCATGCCAGGCGGGAAGGAGAATCTCTGGCTGGGATTGGACCTGGGGGCGAGCAAGATCCTGGCGGTCCTGGTGGAAGAAGACCTCTCCCTCGCCGGAAGCCTCCGGACGGAGACGAGGCGGGAGGAGGGCCCCGAAAGGGTCCTGGACCGGGCCATCGGGCTTTGCCGCCGCCTGGAGGAAGAAGGGGGCAAGGCGAAAGGCGTGGGCGTCGGGTTCGCCGGCCTGGTGGATCCCGGGACGGGGGCGGTGCGGAGTTCCATCATGCTTCCCGGATGGGATGGGTTTCCTCTGGCCCGCAAGTTGGAAGAGGCGCTGGGGATCCCGGCCCGGGCCGACAACGACGCCACCGCCGCGGGCCTGGGGGAATTCCGGGCCCTGGGTTCGCCGCCGGGGCTGAACATGGTCCTTCTCACGGTGGGCACGGGAATCGGGGGGGC
>JALUZX010000323.1 GCA_027011425.1 Planctomycetota bacterium | reverse complement strand
TCTCCATTCTGGTAGCCCCAAGGGGAGTCGAACCCCTGTCTCGTGGCTGAGAACCACGTGTCCTAGGCCTCTAGACGATGGGGCCCCACGTTTTTCCACTCCCGCCTTCCCGGCTTTCCCCGGCGCGGGGGGGATTCTCCAGGGAGGCAGTCGTGTTTGTCAAGTCCTCACCTCAAGGTGAGCTGAAGAATGTGGGCCGAGCCCATCTGCACCCAGCCTTCCTCCGCCTTGACCGTCCCGGAGGAGAAGATTCTTCCCACGGCCTGGGGCCCGCACACCTGGGCTCGCAGGCCGTCCGAGAAAACCAGGCCCAGCTGGTTCGCCACCTGGTCTCCCACAAGGGCCTGGGCCAGGATGTCCCGCCCTACGATCTCGAACCCTTCCGTGGGAAGGATGAAGTTGAAACTTGCCCTTCCCGCCTTGTTCGTCTGGGCCGGCTTGGCCAGAAGAGGCGCCACCAGGAGGTGACAGTAAGGGGCCCCGAAAGGGGTGAGGTCCAGGGGGAGATTCCTCTGGTAGAACCTGCCCTTGTCCCGGACTCCCACGAAGGCCAGGGCCGAGGCATCGGGCGGGGCCTGGGAGAGGGTGAGCACCAGGTTTCCTCCCAGCTTGATGGAAGGATTGGCTGCGATCAGGAGGGGTTTCCCCGCCGAGGTCCTGCAGGTCCTGTTGCCTCCGAAGACACTCTGCTTGGACCTGCACCGGTAGGGACTGTCCAGGGGGTAGTCCCCCTTGGGTTGCTTGGCCACCTGGATTTCCAGGAGGAGTCCTTCCTTTTCCGTGGAGTAGGTAAAGGGGGCTTCCAAGGGGAAGGTGATGTTGAAGGGGTTTGGGGTGGTTCCCGGGGTGGAGGGAAGGTGGGTCAGGCCGGTGTAGACCAGGGTCCAGTCCTTTCCTCGGTTCTCGGAGAATTTCTTGGAGGCCCTTCCGAAGGGCCGGGGCGTGGAGGAGAGATAGAGGGACAGAAAGACGAAGGGCTTGGCCTTGGTCTTCACGCCTCCGTCGGCCCTGAAGGAAACCCGGGAAAGGACGATTTCCCGGGGTTTCCCGGGAAAGCAGGGACGCCAGTAGATCTCCTGGAGCCGGAAGGGGGTCCCGCGGCCGAAAGGAAAATTGGTGGCGCTCGAGCCTTCCTGGGCCGCCAGGGAGGGTGGGAGCACCAGTGTCTTGGGGCTCTGGGCCCGGATGCCTCCCCAGGCCGCGCCGGCAGCCAGCAGGAGGAACGAGGCTTTCCGGAGCCCCTTTGGGCTGTACGCCTTCATTTTCACCTTTGCCGCCTTTTTTGCCTTCTTCCGGTGGATCCCCCTTCTTGGATCGGGACGTTCCGGGCGGGGATCTTGAGGAAATTTCCTTCCCATGGGGGGATTTGGGTTTTGAGTCCCCGGCGGCGGGAATCCTTGAATTCTCCAAGACAGGAGTTGCGGCCATGGATATCCTGGAAGGTTTCCGGAAAAAAGCGGCTACTCTCGGCAGGACCGTCGTTCTCCCCGAGTCCCACGATGAAAGGGTCGTGCAGGCGGCGGAAAGGCTTCTCCGGGAGGGAATCTGCAAGGTCGTCCTCCTGGGGAAACCCGCCCTTCCCCCGCCGGAAGGCGCCGAGGTGATCGATCCGGAGACCTCGGCGGACCTGGAAGAGTTCGCCCGGCTCTACTTCGAGGCGCGCAAGCACAAGGGCGTCACCCTGGACCAGGCCCGGGAGACGGTGAAGAAGCCTCTTTTCTACGCCGCCGCCATGGTGAGGACCGGAGCGGCCGACCTCTCCGTGGGGGGGTCCGCCTCTCCCACGGCGGACGTGCTCCGGGCCGGAATCCACCTGGTGGGCCTTGCCAAGGGAACGAAAACGGTTTCCAGCATGTTTCTCATGGTCCTTCCCGGGGGACGCCCCGTGACCTTCGCCGATTGCGCCGTGGTCCCCAACCCGGACCCGGAACAACTCGCGTCCATCGCGATCGCCTCCGCCAAGACCCATGAAATGCTGGTGGACGAAAAACCCCTGGTGGCCATGCTCTCCTTTTCCACCAAGGGAAGCGCCGCCCACGAAGACGTGGACAAGGTCCTTCGGGCCCTCGCCCATGTAAGGGAGAAGGCTCCCGGCTTGACGGTGGACGGGGAACTCCAGTTCGACGCCGCCTACGACCCATCCGTGGGGGCGAGGAAGGCCCCGGGGAGTCCCGTGGCGGGGAAGGCCAACGTCTTCATCTTCCCCGACCTGGACGCCGCCAACATCGGCTACAAGATCGCCCAGAGGATCGGCGGGGCCAAGGCGGTAGGTCCTGTGGTCCAGGGGTTCCGGAGGCCCTTCCTGGATCTCTCCCGGGGGTGTTCGGTCCAGGACATCGTGGACACCGCGGCCATAGGTTGCCTGATTGTCTGAGATCGAACACCAGGCTGGATTTCCCCAGGGAGGTATCGAGGAGGAATCCGGTCGGGAAAAAGAGAGGGGGCGGGCCAGGCGCCTCCCCCTCTTCATCGCCGCGCCCAGACTTGCGGTTTGGCGGATGGCCTTGCCCGCCATGGCGGGACTTCTGGTCCACACATTCTATTCCGTCGTGGACACGGCCTTCGTGGGAAGACTCGGTCCCGTCGCCCTGGCCGCCCAGACAAGGGCGGTGCCGGTCTTCTTCATCATGATCGCCTTGACCGCGGGGTTGGGCTCGGGCGCCACATCGGCCATCGCCCGCGCCGCCGGGGCCGGCCGGCGGGAGGAAGCCGACCGTGTGGCTTCCACGGCCCTGGCCCTCGGGCTCCTCCTTGGGGTTCTCTACATGGGAGGGGGGCTACTTCTGGGGGACCGGATTCCCGCCCTTCTGGGG
>JALUZX010000322.1 GCA_027011425.1 Planctomycetota bacterium | reverse complement strand
CCCTCCCCCCGGGCCACCGGGTCCTCCTGGAAGGGGGGGAACTCCGGGAAGAACGGTGGTACGAGCCCTCCTTCGAGGGGAGGGAATCCCGGGGAAAGGACTCCACCGAGGAATGGGCCCTGCGGCTCAGGGAACACCTTCTCAGGGCTTCGAAGCTGAGGCTCAGGGCGGACGTGCCCGTGGGAGCCTACCTCTCGGGGGGGCTGGATTCTTCGGTCATCGTCGCCACGGTGATCCGGTTCTTCCGGGAGACCCGGCTCTCGACCTTTTCGATCCGGTTTTCCGAAACCTACTATGACGAGGGGTCCTTCCAGAAGGAACTGGCCGCGCGCCTGGGCACGGACCACCACGAGGTGGTGTGCAGGAATTCCGAGATCGCCGCCGTGTTCCCCGACGTGGTGGAGCATACGGAGTGCCCCGTTCTCCGGACGGCGCCGGCCCCCATGTTCCTGCTTTCCCGGCTGGTCCGCTCCAGCGGATACAAAGTGGTCCTCACCGGGGAAGGGGCCGACGAGATGCTCGGGGGCTACGACATCTTCCGGGAGGCCAAGGTCCGGGCCTTCTGGGCCCGGGACCCTTCCTCCGAGGCCCGGCCGAGACTGCTCACCCGCCTCTATCCCTGGATGACGGAGCGTTCCCCCGCCCGGAGGCTGGGCTTCGCCAAGGCTTTCTTCGGCAAGGGCCTGGACAGGCCCGGCGACCCCTGGTTCAGCCACCTTCCCCGGTGGGAGAGCGGCGCCAGGCTGATGCGCCTTCTCTCTCCTTCTTGCCTGGAGGAGGTCGGCGCCCACGACCCGCGGAGGGAGCTGGAGCCTTTTCTGCCCCCCGGGTTCGAGAAGTGGGGATGGTTGGCCCGGGCCCAGGCCCTCGAGGTGCTTACTATCCTTTCCGGGTATATTCTCTCCTCCCAGGGGGACCGGATGCTCATGGGGAATTCCGTGGAGGGGCGTTTTCCCTTCCTGGACCCGGAGCTGATGGAATTCGCCGGTTCTCTACCGCCTGGGGCCAAGATCCGGGGGCTCGAGGAGAAGTTCCTCCTCAAGAAGGCCATGGGGGACCTGCTTCCGAAATCGATCCTCGAAAGGCCCAAGCAGCCCTACCGGGCGCCCGACGCCCTCTGTTTCTTCGGGGAGGACGCCCCGGACTGGGTGGAGGAAGCGCTTTCCCCTTCTTCTTTGGAAAAAGCCGGGCTTTTCGATCCAAAGGCCGTGGAAATCCTCCTGGAGCAGTGCCGCAGGAAGGGGGGGGCCGGGATGAGCCATACCGACAACGCCGCCCTGGTTGGGGTCTTGAGCGCCATGCTGCTCCACGGGAGGCTCGTGGCCCGCCCCAGGGACGTTTCCCCAAGGCCCGGGGAAAACCTTGTGGTGGACCAGGAGCTTTCCAGGGAGAATCCGGGCATGTGAGGCCGGGCGGCCTCGAGGGAGGACCTAGATGGAATTTTCGAAACACGTGCTGGACCTGGATTACGGGAAGGAGCTGGATGTCCTGCTCCCCCGGATCAGGGAGATCGTTTTCGAGGAACTCCGCCGCAAGGGGGCCGTGGTGGGCCTCTCCGGGGGGGTGGATTCGTCCGTGACGGCGGCCTTGATGGCGGCCGCCCTGGGAAAGGAGAGGGTCTTCGGCCTCTTCCTGCCCGAGAGGGACTCCGATCCGGAGAGCCTGAGGCTCGGGAAGCTCGTGGCGGACCACCTGGGCATCGAGAGCGTGGCGGAGGACATCGCCCCTGCCCTGGAGGGGCTCGGGTGTTACAAGAGGAGGGACGAGGCCATCCGGCGCGTGTTTCCCGAATACGGTCCGGGATACAAGATGAAGATCGCCCTCCACGGGAACATCCTGGAAAAAGACCGGCTGAACTTCTTCAAGGTCGTGATCCAGAGTCCTTCGGGGGAGGTCAAGTCCAAGAGGCTTCCTCCCAGGGATTATCTCCAGATCGTGGCCGCCTCCAACATGAAGCAGAGAACCCGGACCATGATGGAGTATTACCACGCCGAAAGGCTCGATTACGCTGTGGCGGGGACTCCCAACCGGCTGGAATACGACCAGGGCTTCTTCGTGAAAGGCGGCGACGGCCTGGCGGACTTGAAGCCCATCGCCCACCTCTACAAGACCCAGGTCTACGGGTTCGGGAAGGCCCTGGGCGTGCCCCGGGAGATCCTGGACCGCCCCCCCACTACGGACACCTACTCCATGGAACAGAGCCAGGAGGAGTTCTACTTCGCCGTTCCCTACCACCTGATGGACCTCCTGCTCTGGGCCCACAACCACCGCGTGTCCGCCCAGGAGGCCGCCCCCGTGGTGAACCTGACGCCCCCCCAGGTGGAGCGGGTCTACCGGGACATCGAGCAGAAGCGGCGGACCACCCGGATCCTTCACCTTCCGCCCATCCTGGTGGAGCCTGTCCCCGAAGTGGGGCATTGAGGTCTTCTTCGCTCCCCGGGTAGCCTGGCGCCTCCTTTGCCGGGAGAATGGGCGCAAGGCCATGGAAACAGTCGAGAGAAGACCTACCCGGGTGGTGCCTGTGGGAAACCTCCTCCTTGGAGGGACCCACCCGATCGCCGTCCAGTCCATGACGAGCACGGACACGGCCGACCTGGAGGCCACCCTGGCCCAGGCCGGGGCCCTCCTGGAGGCGGGATGCGAGATCGTCCGGGTGGCCGTCCGGGACAGCCGGGCCCTCCCTGTCCTTCCGGCCCTCCGGGAAGGGCTCGCCGGGACGCCCCTGGTGGCGGACATCCACTTCAACCCCCACCTGGGCGTGGCCGCCCTGGAGGCAGGGTTCGACAAGGTCCGGATCAACCCGGGGAATCTTCCCGGCCGGGAAGGGCTGGAGCGGATCGTGGCCGCCGCCAAGGCCCATGGGGCCTCCCTGCGGGTGGGGGTGAACTCGGGATCCGTGGAGAAGGCCCTCCTGGAGAAGTTCGGCGGGCCCACCCCCCAGGCCCTTGTGGAGAGCGCCCTCGGCCACGTGCGTGCCCTGGAGGAGATGGGTTTCGAGCGGATCGTGGTCTCCATCAAGTCCACCGACACCCTGGCCAACCTCCGGGCCTGCCGGCTCTTCTCCAAGCGGAGCGACTACCCCCTCCACCTTGGGATCACCGAGGCGGGCCCGCCGGGCTACGGGGAGATCAAGACCGCCGCCGGGCTGGGGGGGCTCCTTCTGGACGGGATCGGGGACACCATCCGGGTCTCCCTCTCGGGGGACCCCCTTCCCGAGGTGAAGGCCGCCTACGACCTGCTCAAGGCCACAGGAAGGCGGATCCTCTCCCCCGAGGTGATCGCCTGCCCCACCTGCGGCCGGATCGAGGTGGACCTGGCCCGGCTGGTGCGGGAGGTGGAGGCCTTCGCCCGGGGTCTCGAGGCGCCGATCCGGATCGCCGTGATGGGCTGCGCCGTGAACGGTCCCGGCGAGGCCAGGGAGGCAGACGTGGCCCTGGCCGGTGGAAAGAAGGCCGGGTTCATCTACAGGAAGGGGGAGCTGGTGAAGAAGGTCCCCGAGGCGGAAATGCTCCGGGCCCTGAAGGAGGAGGTCCTGGCCTATATTCGGGATGAAGGATTGGAAGGGAAGGCGATCGGATGAGCGGGAAGACGGTCCTGGTTTCCCGGGAGTTCCATTTCGACGCGGCCCACTCCCTGCCCGACTACCACGGCCGGTGCGAGAGGCTCCACGGCCACAGGTGGCGGGCCAGGATCACCGTCCGGGCCCGGGTGGACCCGCAGACGGGGATCGCCGTGGATTTCCTGGAGATCGACCGGGCGGCCCGGGAGGGGGTGATCGACGAGTTGGACCACTCCTTCCTCAACGATCTCCTCTCCCACCCCTCGGCGGAGAACCTGGCCTTCCTCATCTGGGAGAGGCTGGAGGGCCGGCTCCCTCTCCACCAGGTGGAGGTCTGGGAGACCCCCCGGAACAAAGTGGTCTACAGGCCGGGGCTTTGATTCCCGGGGCGTCACCGGCTTCGCTTCACCCCTTTTCTCTCACAGAGATCCGCCACGGGGCACCGGGAGCACCAGGGGGAGAGGGGAGTGCAGATTTTTTGCCCGAAAGGCACGAGCAGGTCGTTGATTCCGGCCCAGACGCGCCTGGGAAGAAGCTCCCGAAGCCCTTGTTCCGTCTCGTCGGGGGTTCGGGTCTCCAGAAGGCCCAGCCTCCGGGTAACCCTGTGGACGTGGGTGTCCACGCAAAGCCCCCCCTCGTCCTGGAACCCCAGGATCAGCACCAGGTTGGCCGTCTTTCGCCCCACGCCTGGGAGGGAGAGCAGGTCCTCCATCCTGGAGGGAACCTTGCCTCCGAAATCCTCCAGGATCTTCCGGCTCGTCTCCTTCAAAGCCCTGGCCTTGTTCCGGTAGAAACAGACCGGGTAGATCAGGCGGCGGATCTCTTTTTCCGGAAAGGCTGCCAGGCGGGCCGGGTCGGGGGCCTTCGCAAGGAGGCGCCGGGCCGCCGGAAGGGTCACCTCGTCGCGGGTCCGAAGAGAGAGGATCGTCCCTACCAGCACGTGGAAGGGGGCCTTTTTCTTTCCCTTGTTCCGGGCGATCTTGGAGACCGAGGGTAGGTCCCAGTGGGCGACCTCCTTTTCCAGGCGGGAGAGAACTTTCAAGTATGTGGCGGGTCCCATCGAATAGGGATCATAACCCGCCCCTCGTTCCTTTCCCCAGGCGGCGGGTATTCTCATGGCGGTGTCCCAGCCCTTGGCGGGCCGGGAAGGAAGGTTGAGGCTCTTGAGAAGGCGCAATCTCCTCTTACTTCTTCCGGGGATTCCCCTGCTCTTTCTGGCCGGGGAGGCCATGGTCCGTTTTCTGGGGACCTCCCCCAGGGAACCCCTTTCCCGGCTTTGCCGGTTCCATCCCCGCCTGGGTTGGGACCTGAAACCCGCAGGAGAGGCGCGTTTCCGGTCCAAGGGAGAGTATGACGTTCTGGTCCGGACCAATGGACGGGGGATGCGCGGGCCCCTCCCATCTTCCGGAAAGTCCGGGGGGGAGGTGAGGATCCTTGCCCTGGGAGACGGGGAGACCCTGGGAGTCTCGGTGGAGGAGAAACAGGCCTATCCCTTCCTTCTTGCCGCGGCTCTCGGCCGCAAGGGGTTGCGGGCCTCCGCCCTGAACGGCGGGGTGGAAGGATACTCCACGGACCAGGAGTATCTCTGGTTCCTCTCCAAGGGAGCCTTTCTCCGGGCGGAGCTGGTGCTCCTGGCCTTCCGGGCGGAGGACGCCTTCTGGGTGACCCGTAGGGATTATTACGGAATCCCGAAACCCATCGTGGACTTCCTCCCCGGCGCCGAGGGCCCGAGACTGCTTCCCAGGTTTTCCGGGCGCCCACCCGCCTGGAAGAAGCCTTTTTGGCGGAGGTCACTTCTTTTGAATCTTCTGGCCGCTCCGGGGGACCCCCTTCTTCGGGCGGGGGAGAAGAACGTGCCGGGGCCTCTGGCCGCCTTCCTGTTCCGGCCTCCTGCGGAGATTCTCCAGGGATGGAAGAGGGTGGAAGCCCTTCTGGCAGGGCTGAAGCGGGCCGTGGAGAAAAAAGGTGGCCTTCTCCTGGTCTTCCCGATTCCCCATCGCTCCCAGGTGAGAGGCGAAGAAACCCACGCCCTGCTGGACCGGTTCGGCTTCACCCTCAAAGAGTGGAACGTGGACGGGCCCACGTCGCGGTTCCTGGAAGCGGCCCGCCTGGCCGGCGTGGAGGCCGTGGATCCCCTGGGCTTCTTCCGGCAGGCCGCCGCCTCGGGCAAGGTCCTCTTCTATCCGCGGTCGGGGCGGCTCACCCCTGAGGGCCATCTCCTCCTGGCCCGGGTGCTGGAGTGGAAGCTCCTGGAGCTGGGCTGGAGGGGCCTGGGGAAGTAGCCTCCAGCTTCTTCCGTAGGATTTTCTCCAGTCCCGCCAGGATGTTCTTCCAGCTGTATCTCTCCTTCACCCAGGCCCGGGCGGCGCGGCCCATACTTGCGGCTTTTTCGGGGTTCTCCAGGAGTTCCACCACGGCCCGGGCGAAGTCCCCGGGTTCCTCGGCCAGGAGCAGGTGCTCACCTGGCCTGGCGTCGATTCCGCCGAAGGCGGCGGGCGTGGCCACCACGGGCAGGGCCATGGCCATGGCCTCCAGGACCTTGTTCTGGATGCCCCGGGCCACCCAGAGGGGGGCTGCGGCCACCCGGGCCCGGTCGAACCAGGGCCGGGTGTCGGGAACCCGGCCGGTCACGTGGATCCCCTCTTTGCCATGAAGGGTTTGGATGGAGCGGACCGGGTCGGATCCGACCACGAAGAAACGCGCCTTTGGGCGGGTCTTCCGGACCAGGGGCCAGACCTGGCGGGCGAAACGGAGCACTCCCTGGACATTGGGGTCGTAGTTCATCACCCCTGTGAAGATCACCGCCTCTTCCCTGGGGCTCCCGGTTTCGGGGTGGAAATACTCGGCATCCACCCCGTTTTCCACGATCAAGGGCTCCACGCCCGGGATCCGTTCCTGGAAGAGGGCCTTTTCCAGGGGGGAGACGACGAGGGAGAGATCCACCGCTCTGGCGAGGCTTCGCTCGAATCGTTCAAGGAGTTCCGCCTCCCGCTTGAAGATCCAGGACCGGGGGAAGGTGGTCTCCCTGGAGAGCTGGCGCCACTTGTCGGAGTCCAGCTCGGCGAATTGCATGACTTTCAAGGGGATGGGTCTACCCAGGAGATACTGGCCCATGGAGGAGCTGTAGGCGAAGCCCAGGTCCAGGCCCTGGGCGCACCAGCGGCGCACCGCCTCCTCCAGCCGCCCGGAATGGAAGTAGGGAAGGGTCAAAGGGATCCTGGTAGGGAGCCAGGCCAGGGAGAGGACGCGTTTCAGCCTGGGATGGAGAGGGACGGCTTCCACCTCGACATCCATCTCCTCCAAGGACTTCACTCCTTCCCGGTCCCTGGGGCTTTCCAGGAAGCAGCCCACCCGGACGCGGCCCATGCCCCGGAGCATCTTCAGGACGTGGTAAGTGGTGATCCGGTCCCCCCTGTCGGGGGGAAAGGGCACTCTCTGGCAAAGGAATAGGATTTCCACGGCCAAGGATTCTGGGGAAAAGGAAGTGAAGATGGGAAAATTTTTTTAGAGAATTTCCAGGTTCCTTCCGACAGGGGAAAGAGAAGAATGTTCCGGTGCGACTCGAGGGGAAAGGTCCCTGGTGGATTCAACAAAAGGCCAAAACTTTTCTCCTGACAGGAGGGCCTGGCGCCTCTTCCAGACCTTGGCGCGCTTCGGCTTAGACCTGGAGGGCGCCGAGGCGGTCCGTGAGGCCGCAAGAGGAGTTGAGGGCCGGGGCATCCTTTCCTTGGTGGGAGGAGAAGGGCTCGCTTCCTTTCTTCTCTGGGGAATCCATGAAAGCGGGGCCCTCTCCCTGCTTCCTCCGCCTTTTTTGGATGCCCTGGAGGAGATCGCCGCCTTCGAGAGGGATTACCTGGTGCGGGTTTCCCTGGTTGCCGTCCAGGCCTTCCAGGCCCTGGAGGATCTCCAGGTCCCTTACTTGGTGGTGAAGGGGCTCGCCCTGGCCCCTTACTGGCCCCGTCCCATGCTGCGGTTCATGAGCGACGTGGACATCCTGGTTCCCTGGGAGGACAGGGTCAAGGTTTGGGACAACTACGACAGGTTCAGGCGGATCCAGGCGGACCTGGGGATCACAGCCGAAGTGGAGCCCCTCCACCACGACTTGACGGCAGGGGATACCATTCCTGTGGATTTCGACAAGCTCTTCGAGCGTTCCAGGACGAGCCGCGTGGGGGGAAGAGAGGTCCGAATCCCTTCTTCCCTGGACCTTGCTCTCGGGTCGGCCTCCTCTGCCCTGCGCCACGATCCGCGATCCCTGCGCCTTCTTTTGGACCTGGCCTTCCTGGTCCGTTCGGGGGAGTTGGACCTGGGCGCCCTTGCCGAGGAGGGACGAAAGCTCGGATTGGGACGGGTGCTCCGTTTTCTCTTTTTGCAGATCCAGGCCAGGTTCGGCCTTGACGCGGATGAGCGCATTCTATCCCTGGCGCAGGAGAGCGGTGTGGAGCGGCGCCTCGGCCTGGCGGACGGGGGAGGAGACCCCCTGCCCCGCTGGTTCGCCGGGCCGGGCCTTTCCAGGCCCTTTTTGAAGATCCGCCTTGAAGGCTTTTCCCGTTTTCTCAAGCGGAGCGTGGCCAATTTCTTCCCTCCCCCCCTGGCCCTCCGCAATCAGTTCAGCCGGGACGGCAAGCAAGGCGGCTTTCTGCCCCTGCTCTACCTGGAGCACTGGCGCCGGCGCCTGCGCGTCCTGGTTCCCCGCCGAGTGGGGCATTGAGAGAACTCAGGGAAGGAGGATCCCGTGCTTCCCGGCGATCCTGGGGAAGATCTTCCTTCCCCAGAGGCCGTCCAGGAGGAACTTGGGGAGGTGGTTCCCGACGAAGCGGGCCGGCCTGGAGGCGAGAAGGTCCAGGGCGAAGGAGGGAAGTTTGTCCCTCAGGGCGTTCTGCAAAAGGAAGACGTAAGTCAGGTAGCGGTGGGACCGGGCGGTCTGGATGTTGAAGGCCCGGGAGAATTCCTCGTAGGAGTCGCCGATGATTCCGTCTTTCCTGGCCCGGTCGTAGAGGGCCGTTCCCGGGTAGAAGGCCAGGGAAAAGAGGTTGGACCAGACTTCCCTCGGGAATTTCTTGAATAATTGTATGGTCTTCAGGATGTCTTCGTCCGTCTCGTAGGGATTGTCCAGGATGAAATCGACGTTGATCTTGAGTTTTCCCTGCTTGGCGTAGGGCTCCATCACCTCGATGGCGCGCAGGACCCGCTTGTTGGAGGCGGGGCGCTTGTAGACTTCGCGGTTGAGTTTCTCGGAGCCGGACTGGATCCCCATCTGGACCACGGCCAGGCCCGCGTCCACCAGCATCTCCACCTTCTCGGGATCGCATGAGGCGGGGCGGGTGGCGGCGGCGAAGGGGAGGTTCACCTCCTTCTTCCATTCGTCGCAGAAACGCCTGAGCGTTTCCTTGTCGATGTGGAAGAAGTCGTCGTCCGTGAGGCCCACGCTCCGGAAGAAGGGGAAGCGCTCCAGGGCGGGCTTGATCTCCTCGTGGATCACCCGGACCAGGTCCCGGTAGCGGATCTTCCGGCTTTTGTAGGAGCGCACCAACTGGGAGTTGTAGCAGTAGGTGCACATATACGGACAGCCCCGCGTGGTGAGGGCCAGGTAGGTGGGCTTGCCGAAGTAGTAGGTCGTGTGGTACCGAGCCAGGAGTTCGGGGGTCATGTGGACCAGGCGGCCCTCGTGGAGGACGTATTCTTCCTCCAGGCGGTAGTCCGGCGGGGGGATGGAATCCAGGTCGTGGATAGGAGGGCGGAGGGGGTTGCGGGCGATCTCCCCCGAGGGGGTGCGTGCCCAGAAGTTCTTCACCTTGGAGAGGTCCTCGCCGGCGTCCATCCTTTCCAGGAACTCCGGGAGGGCTTCTTCGCACTCCATCCGTCCCAGGTAGTCCACGTAACGGATGGAATCCTCGGGCATGGCGCTGGGATGGACTCCTCCCCAGACGATGGGGACGTCGGGTTGGACCCGTTTGAGGAAGTCCGTCACGTGGATGGCCCAGACCAGGTAGGGGGACATGAAGGAGAAGAGGTAGACCTGGGTGTCGCCGAACTCGGAGAGCCAGTCGTCGTCGTGGACCTGGATGGGGTGGGAGCCGATGTTGGGGGTGAAGATCATCCGCACCTTGTGCCCCTGCCGGCGGAGGATGGCCGCCAGGACCCGGGAGCCTTCGCCGGAGATCTCGGCGTTGAAGTTGATGAAAGTCAGGTTCATGGGCGGCCTGGGTTTTTCTTGGGTTGCCTCTTTCTTCGGCC
>JALUZX010000321.1 GCA_027011425.1 Planctomycetota bacterium | reverse complement strand
GAACCCCCCGATCCCCTTGGGACCTTTCGCCACCAGGGCGACCGCCGGGTTGAGAGGAGGAAGGAGCCGGTTCTTGTCCCGGTCCGGCGCGGGGTTCACCTTGGAGGGAAATTTCTCCAGGCTCTTTCCGAAGATCCCCTTCCGCCCCCCCCAAGTCTCCAGGTCGAAGGCCTGCATCACCCGCCATACCAGGACCTCCAGCTCCCCCTCCGGGGTCTTCACGCGGGCCCTGGCCCCTTCTTCCAGGGGAATTTCCACCCATTTCCCGCCCTTTCCGCGGAGCCGGATCTTGCCGTACTTTCCCAGGCCTTCGCCCTGTTTCCACGCATTCAGGTCGGCCTTGCCGGAATATCCGGCCAGGACGAGCCTCTTTCCGCCGGGCAGGAAACGCTGGACGGAACGCCCCGGCGGGGCGGCCAGGGTCACCTCCTGGAGGACCCGGCCGGTTCTCGGGTCCCTCCGGGAAAGCCGGACCATCGCTTTCCTCCCGTCCCCGGGATTTTCATCCCTACCGGCAGGCCCCCACACCTGCCGGAGCCGGACCCGGGGAAGGAATTCCTCAAGGGTGATCTTCCACCTCGGCTTTCCGGATTCGTCCTTCAGAAGGCCCAGCACGCGGCCCTGGTGGATCTTTACGCTCTCCATGTAACCCCGGGCGTCGATCCCCCGGGGAAGGATGCTTTCCAGGCTCCCCCCGGGCATGACCCCGACCTGGAGACGGTAATGAGGAAGGGCCCGGAAGGCGGCGAGCTTCAGGGCCAGGCCGTCCCGGAACCGGGAACGCCCGGGAAGGTCCGGGTCGGGCCGCTTGGACCAGAACCGGTCCGCTACGTCCCCCACCCGCATGGGGAGACTCCCCCGCACCTCGAAGCGCCTTCCGATGGCCGCGCCCAGAATGGCCAGGAGCACCCCGCCGTGGGCGCCCCAGAAGCCGAGCTTCCGCCAGGTGACCCGCCCCGGCCGGAAGAGGTTGAGGCCCATGCTGAGGAAAAGCAGGATCACCAGTGCGGCGAACCAGTCCGATTTCCAAAGAGTCGTAAATTCCAGGGATTCCGCGATTTCGAAAAGTCCCTGGTAGAAGGAGGAGTGGAGGGCCAATTGCCTCCGGGTTCCCGCGTTCTGGACGGCCTGGACGATCCGGGAGCGCTCCCGTTTCCAGGTCTCATCGGCCGAACGTTTCCCGAAGATCCGGGCCTGGGCCTCCAGGTCGGGCCCAAGCAAAAGCCCGGCCGTCACCGCCTCGGGGCGGGCGATCCCTCTCTCCCTGAGCCAGGTCTCCAGGGCTTTCCGCTCTTTGGGAGGGGAGGAAAAGCGGAAGAAAGGGTGGGTGAGGTTCCAGACGAACTCGGCCTCGGCCTGGAGGAAGGTGGACTTGAACCCTCCCTCGGATGAATCGCTCCTCTGGGCGAAAAGGGTCCCCACGATGGAAGCGAAGAGCAGGAAGATCAGGACGGTGATTCCGAACTTGAGGGAGCGAAACAGGGGCCTGATCCTGGGCCACGAATACCACAGGAAGGCCAGGGTCCCGCCCAGGACCGCCAGGAACCGGAGCGTGGCGGCCGCCCCCATGGGACGCCCATCCAGAAAGGCCGAAAGCCCGGCGAACTCCGCCAGGACCATCCCGGCCGCGACGACCAGGAAGGAAGCCCTCCAGCCCTCCCACTTTTGTGGGCCGCCGGGCGCCTTCTCCCCCGGGTCCCCCTGGTCCGTCCTGGTCTCTTCCACGGTAAAGGATCCCTTTCTTCAGGTGGGGCCGGCCCGCGGGGCGCTACCACTCCCGGTCGAGCACGAAACTTGCCATCCGCCGGAGAGCCTCCATGGAGGACTTTTCCCCCTCCAGGTTCTCCAGGGCGTCCAGGCCCGCCCTGGCGAAACGGCGGGCCTTCTCTCTCGCATAGGCCACGCCCCGGGCCAAGTCAAACCGCTCTTCCAGGATCCGCCGCCTCTCCCCGGGCGGGACGTCCCGGAAGAGGCGCTCCAGCTCCTTCCGCCCCTCCTCCCCCGCGCCCTGGAAGACCCGGATCAAGGGGAGAGTCATCTTCCCCTTGGCCACGTCCGAGCCCAGGGTCTTGCCGACCTTCCCCTCGTCGCCGGCCAGGTCCAGGCAGTCGTCCACGACCTGGAAGGCCAGCCCCAGGTTGTAACCGTAGTTGCGGAAACGCTCCCGGATCTCGCCTGGGGCGCCGGCGTAGTGGGCGCCCAGCTCGCAGGCCGCGCCGTAAAGGCTCGCCGTCTTGGCGCCTATGATCTCCAGGTAGTCCTCCTCGGTGAGATCCGTCTTGCCCTTGAAAAGAACCTGGCTGATCTCCCCCTGGCAGACCGTGCGGGTCACCTCCCCCAGGACCTGGGAGCAGGTCTGGTCCTCCAGGGATGTGGAGACCGTGAAGGCCACGGCGTAGATGTAGTCCCCCAGCAGGAGGGAGGCCTCGATCCCGTAGAGCGTATGAAGGGTGGGAAGCTTCCTGCGGAGGGTGGCGTCGTCCAGGATGTCGTCGTGGACCAGGGTGGCCGTGTGGATCAGCTCCACCACGGCCGCCACCTTGGTGTGGTCCTCGGTGATCCCTCCCAGGGCTTTCCCCGCCAGCAGGACCTGGGCGGGCCGGAGCCGCTTCCCCTTGAACCGGGCCGCGTGCTCCAGAAGGGGAAGGAGTTCGGGTTTGCCCGGCCGGAGCCTCTCCTGGAGAAAACGGTCCACCCGGGCCATCTCGGCCTCCACCGAGGCCACGACCTGCTCGAGACCCACCACCTTCCGGTCCGCTCTTCTCCCCTCCACGAAACCTCAGCTTGGGTCTTGCTGCCGGGGCGGGGGTTGGGGCG
>JALUZX010000320.1 GCA_027011425.1 Planctomycetota bacterium | reverse complement strand
GTCCAGGTAACGCCGGGCCAGGGCCGGGAAGAGATCGAGTCTTTCCGCCAGGATCTTGACCGCCCGGGCCCGGACCTCGGGATCGGGTTTCTTCTCGATCCCATCCAGGAAGGGGCCCAGGAGGGACGGATCCAGGTGTTCCGCCAGCCAGGTCTGTCCCTGCTCCCGGACCGGTCCTTCCCCGGCGGAGAGGGCCTGGATGGCTTCCCCAAGGTCCCGGGGAGGTTCCGTTCCCGGCCGGGCCGGGGGAATTCCCGCCAGGAGAAGGGAGAAGAAGACCGCCCCCCGGCGCTGGAGAGCCGCCGGGCTTCCCGGGGGGGGCTTTTCCGTCCGGGTCCTCCGCCTGGGGGTCAACGGATTCTCTTACCTTTCTCCCAGGGTCTTCCCTGGAGGGTGACTTGGAGGACCTGGATCTCCCCCTGGGCGCGGAGTTCCAAGGTCCCCCCCATTTTTTTCTTTACCGGAAGGATCCGGGATTCCAAGAGGGGCGTCCCGTCCAGGAGGAAGGTCACTTCCCGGGAAGCCCCCTCCAGGGGGCCCAACCTCAGTTCCAGGGTATACAGGCACCCCGCCAGGAGAGGGGCTCCTCCCTTTTCCTTGCTCCAGGCCATCCAGGCCTCTTCCAGGAATGGGCCGGGTTTTTCGGGCAGGCGGGGCGCCGAGGAGAGGAAGGGGATCCAGGTCTCCCCGGCAAAGGGGCTCCCTGCAGGCCGGACCAGGCAGGCATGAATCCCGTGGAACGTAAGGAGGACCCACGTGGGAGGGGCGGGGCCGTTCCACTTGACCTGGAGCTTCACCCTCGATGCGAAACGGTTCTCCAGGTGGGAGGCCAGCACCCAGGGACGGGACAAGGCTTCCTGGAATCCTTCCGAAGGGGTGGTGAGGGTGAAGAGCCCCTTTCCGGGCTTTCTTCCCCAGCCCCTCCAGGGAAGCTCCCCCACCGAGAGGACCCGCAGGTCCGCCGTGGCAAGGATGTCGGGCCACCGGCTGAAATCCACCTGCCACCCGGGAAAGAGCCCTTCCACCCAGGTGCGCATCCCTTCTTCCCGGGCCCCCCGGGCCGCGTCGAGCCGGAGTCGCTCGATCCGGGCCTTCAAGGTCTTCACCGTCCTGGTGCCCCAGAAACGGTAGATGAGTTCGTTGGCCAGGTGGAGGGCCTCCTCGTTCAGGCCCAGGGAGACCTTCTTCTTCAGCTCCTGGAAGAGTTTCTTCGCCGCCGCCTCCCTCTTCTCCTGGGGAAGGCGGAGTTCGCCGGCCCTCTTCTCGATCCGGGCCAGGAGGGGCCCGGCCGCCTCCGGCGGGAGGAAGGATGCCTCCCGCCGGGCCTGGTCCACTTCGTCCCCCGACAGGAGAAAGAGGGCCACGGCCTTCCGCCTTTTCTTTCTCGTCTCCGGGGGAAGGAGATCCACCAGGGAGGAACGGGCGATCCTGGTGAAATCCAGCCGCAGGGGTTTTCCCCGGGCGTCTTCCACCAGGAGAAAGCCGCCCCCCGGGCGGGCCCGGCAGGCCTGGAAGCGGATTTTGCGGCGGACTCCGTCCACCAGGAGGGTCCCCTCCCTTCCGGCAAGGCTGCGGATCCTGGAGATGATTTCCTCTTCCAGGGATTTCACCTCCTCCAGCTCCCGGCTCATGGCGTCCAGGAGAACCCGGGCCCGAGGTGTCCGGACGACGGAGGACTCCAGGAGGGCCTTGGCCCGGGTGTAATCCCTCCTCCGCATGAAGTGCCGGAAACGGCGGGCCGTTTCCTCCACCTTGGCCAGGTCGGAGGCGGCCAGTCTTTGCCGGATCTCCTTTTCCAGGCGGTCCACCCGGCCCAGGAGGAGTTCCTTGGACCAGGCGGTGTCCCCCGAAAGCACGCTGGGAGGCAGGTCCTTCGCCTCGGGAGCCACCCGGGCGAGCCAGGAATGCAGGCGGCCCACCTGGTCCAGGAGTTCCCCCAGGGCCCCGGGAGAATCGCCCAGTTCCGCCAGGCGCTTCCGGAAGTTCTTTTCCTTGGTCAGAACTTCGTTGCGGCAAAGCCGCACCAGGTTCCGGGCCTGGGCCTCCACTTCCGCTTCGAGCCCGGCCAGGGCCTTGTTCCGCGCCCTTTCCACCTCCCGGGCCTCCGGGTCGGGAAGGTCCACCCGGGGGAGGGTGGCGAAGGTGCCCCGGGCCAGGGCCAACCTGCGCCGGAAGGCCCTTCCGGGGACCTGGGACCACTTGCGCCTCACCTCCCTGACCTTTTCCTGGATGGCCCCCAGGGCCAGGGCCCTCGCCCGGGAAACCTTGGCCTTCCATTCTTCGAGGAGGACGTTCTTCCGGGCCCGGTACCAGTTGAAGAGATTGAAGTCAGGGATTCCGTTGGGGGGAACGCCGAATTCGCGGAGAAAGACCTCGTCCAGGGCCTTCTCCACGGCCAGGGGGAAACGGGCCAGGTCCTTGCCCGCTTCCAGCCGGTTCCTCAGCCCCTTGAGGCGGGCCTCCATCCACTGGGAGAGCCTTTCGTTGAACAAGGTCTGGGCCCTGTCCAGGAGGGGAAGGACTTCCTTGCGGCCTCCAGCCTTCATCGCCTGGAGCTTTCGGATGAGAGGGATGAGCCGGGTCGTGGCGGGGGAGCGGAGGGCCCGGGTGATCTCCTCCACGTCCTTGGAGGAGGAAGGGAGAGATGCCGGGACGGGCTTCCCGGGCGCGGGGCGGAAGAAAAAGAGGGATGCCGCCCCAGCCAGGAGGAGGGCTGCCCCCATCCCGGCCCAGGCGGCGATCTTGCCGGGTTTCTTCCGGGGCTCCAGTTCGCGGACGTCCACGGCGGGAAGTTCCGTGGCCTGGACCCTTTCCAGGT
>JALUZX010000319.1 GCA_027011425.1 Planctomycetota bacterium | reverse complement strand
CCTTGAGGCGGGTCCTCCCCAGGACGACCCGCCTCAAGGAGGGGGTGGGCTGCCTCACCTGCCACATGGACGCCCGGGGGCGGATCCGGGGGAGCCGGGACGTCCCCACGGCCCCCTGCTCACCCGTGAAGAGCGCGGCCCTTGGGACCAACGCCCTCTGCGCGCCCTGCCACAACCAGCACTTCACCCACGACCAGTGGAAGGCCTCTCCCGCCGCCAAGGAGGGCAAGACCTGCGATACATGCCACATGCTTCCCTCCCTGCGCCGCCTCCCCGATGGAACCACCATGAAGGGGTGGAGCCACGTCTTCCCCGGCTCCCACCACCCGGCCTTCATCCACGGCGCGGTCTCCATGAAAGTAGAGAAAGAAAAGGGAAAGATCCGGATCACCGTGACCAACCTCTTCGCCGGCCACAATTTTCCCACCGACTCCCGCCACAGGGCCTCGGACGTGCTGGTCCGCTTCCTGGAAAAGGGAAAATGGGCCAAGTGGATCCGGGTGGCCCGGTTCCGCCAGCCCTACCGGGAGGAGCCCGGCCCGAACACACAGATTCCGGCCGGGGAAAAACGGGTCTTCTTCGTGGACGTTCCCAAGGGGGCGGAGAAGGCCGAAATCCGACTGGACTACAAGGCCACGCCTTACGTCCCCGACGAAGGAGCGCATTGGTACGACAAGATCCGTTTCGTGGACGCGAAACGGGCGGTCGTCCTCTACCAGTACGAGGTGAACCTTCCATGAGATCCCTTCGGGCGGGCGGCCTCCTTCTTACATCGGCCCTTCTCGCTGCATGGGGGTGCGGAAAGGGGGCCCGGCGTCCCGCGGGAAAGCCTCTTCCCCCCCTTCCGGCCTTCACCGACGCCGTGGCGGAAAGGCTGAAGACCCTGCCGGCCGAGAAGGACTACCTGGCATCCAAGCCCGACGAGGACCTGGAGGCCGCCGCCCAACTCGCCATGGTTTCGGACCTCCGGATGTCCGCCCGGGGATGGAGGGATCTCCAGGCCGCCTGGCCCGGCTCGGCGGCCGCCCTGGCCCCCCTTCTTTTCTCCTCAAAGGTCCCGGGCGAAAAAAAGGCCCGAATCCTGGACTGGGCCGCCCTCCGGGGAGGAAGGGCGGCGGTCCAGCTTTGCCGGTACGCCCTGGAGTGCCGCCCCGACCAGGCCGTGGAACCAAGAAGGCGGGCCGTTGCGCTCCTGGGGAGACTGGGCGGTCCGGCCGAGGCGCCCGTCCTGGTCCTCCGCCTCAAATACGAAGAATACGGCGATCCCTACGCCCTGGCGTGGACGGCCCTCTCCCTGGCGCGGTTGAAGAACCTCTCGGGACTCCCCCTCCTCCTGGGGCTCCTGAAGCGGGCCGATCTCAAGGAGGAAGCGGGTAGAATCCTTGTGGAGATCCTGGGGATGGAGGGGATCCCCTGGAAAAAGGGCGGAACCTGGGCGGACCTGGAGAAGAAGACCCGGGAGCTGGAGGCGTGGTGGTGGAAGGAAGGCCGGTCCCACCGGGACAAGGAGGTCTCCCTCCCGCCCCTCCTGGAGAGAGAACTCCTCCTCCGCCTGGAAGGGTGCCTGAAATTCAATATGCGCTTCCAGGACGACGCGGGGTTCATCCTGGCCCGGATGGGAAAGGTCGTCCTTCCTGTCCTTCGCCTGGCCTTCGGCGACAAACACCGCAACATCCGGATCACCGCCGTGGACTCGGCGGGAAAGCTGGGCCCTTACGCCCGCGTTCTCTGCCCGGGCCTGGTCTCCCTCATGGGAGACCGGGCGGCGGGGATCTACGCCGTGGAGGCCCTGGGGCTTCTGGGATGCGAAAAAGCCGGCCCCTACCTGCTCGGGCTCGCGGCGGGTCCGAATCCGGATCTCCGCCAGGCATCACTTTTGGCTCTCGGCCGTGTGGGCTGCAGGAAGGCCTTGCCCCTCATAAACCAGGTCCTGGGAGAGGGGGGACGAGCCCCAGAGGAGAAGATGGCCGCCGCCCTTTCCCTGGGACTCCTGGGAGAGAAGAAGCGCGGCCTGGCCCTGCTGGAAGCCATGAAGAAAGATCCCCAGGTCCACCGGCCCACCCTGGAGGCCTACATCCGGGAACTCCGCCGGGGCCCCAGGAGGGGGATGTAGGAGAAGCCCGAGGTGCCCGGAGGGCCCCGGGAGAAGGCAAAGATCCTTTCCCCGGAAAATCGGATCTGCAGAATACCGGGAGTCACTGCGCGTGCCGGTTCAGGAGGCCCCCTTCTCAGGACGAAAGATCCACCATGGCTGGAAAAGAGTTCCTCAGGAAATTCCTCGTGGAGGCGGCGGTTCCCCCCTGGAGGATCCTTCGCCGCCCCCTGGCCCGGATCGCCCGGGTGGCCCGCCTTGTGGAACTCAGGGCAGCCGGAGTCTCCCTGGGCCCGGGGGTCCAGGTCTACGGCAAAGTCCATATTCTAGGCACGGGGAGGGTGCGGCTCGGGGGCCAAGGAAACCTCTACAGCCAGGTCGTCCTGGAGACCCAGGAAGAGGGCAAGATCACAGTAGGGGACCACTTCGTCCTCAACCAGGGGACCATCCTTTGCGCCAGGGCGGGAATCACCATGGGGAACCACGTCCTGGTGGGGGAATACGTAAGCATACGGGACAACGACCACGAATTCCGTGATGGACTGGACAAGGAGGGCGGTTTCGTCTCTTCCCCCATCCGGATCGGAGACCGAGTCTGGATCGGGCGGGGTTGTTGCGTCACCCGGGGTGTGACCATCGGGGGAGGGTCCGTGATCGGCGCAAACAGCGTAGTCACCCGGGACATCCCGCCCCGGAGCCTGGCCGTGGGGGCTCCAGCCCGGGTGATCC
>JALUZX010000318.1 GCA_027011425.1 Planctomycetota bacterium | reverse complement strand
CTTTCTCTTCCTCGCCGGGGCTCGGGGCGGGGCAGGGGAGTCGGTGGTGGAAGCGGGCGCGCCCCGGGCTTTCTTCGCCGCCGCCCTGGCCGGCGCCCTTTGTTTCACCGCCCTTGGGACCTTTTTCGGCTCCTTTTTCCGGAAAGGGCTCCTCCTGGGGATGGCCCTGGTCCTGGGCTGGGAACTTGCGGCGGGGAGTTTTCTCTCCCGCGCCCAGGTCACGGGGGTCCGGTCCCTCCTGGCCACGGACCTCTCCCGCCAGTTGGTCCTGGTCCTGCTCCCCGGAAGCCTTCGGGCGGAAGTGTCCAGGGGCCTGCCCCTCCCCGCCGGGACGGAACTTCCGGACCTCCTTTGGGGGGCGGGCCAGTATCTCCTGGTCTTCCTTGCCCTCGGGGTTGCCGCCTTCTGCCTGAAAGAGCACCCTTACAGGGCGGGGGACAAGTAAAAAAGGCAATCATCCATGGAGAAAAAGGCATTCGTTCTGTTCTTCCTGTTCTCTTCCCTGGCCGCCGGGGATCCCCGGCTCCCCTCCCAGGCGAAGGCCCCGCCGCGCCCGGTGGAGGAGTCCCTCCTGGGAAAGGTGGACAAGGTGATGGATGACGTGGTTCGGCTGAGCGGGATGCCCTTTCTCCACCCCGTGGCCAGGACCGTTTGCACCCAAAGGGAATTCAAGGCCTTCGCCCTGGAAGAGTTGAGGAAACAGTATCCTTCCTGGAAGTGGAAGGCCCTGGAGGCGGCCTACCGGGCCCTGGGGCTCTTGAAATCCGGCACGGACCTGGTGGCCGCCCAGATCGAGCTTCTCTCGGCCCAGGTGGTTGGCTATTACGATCCCTCTTCCCGGACTTTCCGATTGGTCCGGGGCCGGTCCTTGGGCGCGATGACGCTGATCGTCATGGCCCACGAACTCACCCACGCCCTGGACGACCAGTACTACGACCTGAAGTCCCACCAGGACGCCTCCAAGGGATCCTCCGACTTCTCCTTCGCCCTGGGCGCCGTAATGGAAGGATCGGCCGTAACCCTCCAGATGCGCTACATGGTCGAAGGCATGGGGGAGGGCTGGCTCACGGGGGCGGACATCTCGGCCCAGGAGAAGGTGAGCGGCGCCCAGAACAAGGCCTTGGAAAACGCTCCTCCCATCCTGACCTTCGACATGTTGGGCCGTTACATGATGGGCATGTATTTCCTCTCCAAGGGAAACCTCAAGAACGCCATGATGGGATGCCGGGCGGCCGTGGAGAAGGCCATGTTCGATCCCCCTCTTTCGTCGGAGCAGGTGCTCCACCCGGCCAAGTACTGGGATCCCCGCAAGAGGGACGACCCCGTGGTGATCGGGTTCCCCAGGGCCCGCCTCGTCATGGGCAAGGGGTGGCGGTGCCTGGTGGGGGACACCCTGGGTGAGATCCAGTGCGCCCTCCTGGCCAGGCCCGTGGATTTCCGGTTCAAGATGCGGAAGAACCTCATGGCGAGCCCGAGCTTCTGGACCAACCCGGCCGCCGCGGGCTGGGGAGGGGACAGGTTCGCCCTCTACGAGGACCGGAAGGGGCGCAGGGCCCTCCTCTGGGTGGCGGCCTGGGACACGGAAAAGGATGCCGCCCAGTTTCTTGGGGCCTTCCGTAAATACCGGGGAAACCTGCCGGCGGCGGTGCTGGCCAAGGGAAAGGTGACGGCCTTCGCATTCGGCCTGGAGAAGGACCGGGCCGGCCTGGTCCTGGAAGCCCTCCTTCCCCGGCTGACCTTCAGGAAAGCCGGTCCCTGGAACCCGGGCTACAAGCTTTTAGGAGACCGTGGGGCGTCCCGGTAACCCTCCCGGCAAGGGGCGTCCCCGGGAGTATCCCGGCACGCCCGGCGGGGAGGGAAGAAAGGGGCCTCTGCTCAAGGCGGTGACGGCCTTCCTCAACCTGGTGGAGGTGGGCCTGGGCTGCATTCCCGGGGTGAAGGGCTTCTACCGCCGGGAACTGGAGCGGCTGGAGGCCCGTGAGAGGGTTCTCCCCTGCGATCCCGGCCAGGGGGCCCTGGAGGGGCTCAGGATCGCCCTGGTCTCGGACATCCACGCCGGGCCTTTTTTGGGGGAGGGTCAGGCCCGGCTCATCCTGGAGAAGGTGCGGGCCGCCCGGCCGGAGATGATCTTTCTCGCCGGGGACCTGATCGCCCAGGGGGACCGGGACCTGGATCTCCTGGCTCCCTTCCTGGAAGGGCTGGACTCGCCTCTTGGGGTTTACGCCGTCACGGGAAACCACGAATTCTTCCACGGCGACCCGGAAATCTTCACCGAGAGGCTCTCCTCCGCGGGGATCCAGGTCCTCAGGAACCGGGGAGTCCGGGTGGAGCGGGGAGAGGGGACCTTCTGGATTTGCGGGGTGGACGACCCCGGCGAGGGGAATCCCGACCTGGGCGCCGCCCTGGAAGGAAAGGCCGCCGGGGAGCCGGCCCTTCTTCTTTGCCATCATCCGGATTTCTTCCCGGTCGCCGCGCGGGAAGGGGTGGTCCTCCAGGTTTCGGGCCACACCCACGGCGGCCAGGTCCGCCTCCCGGGGTGGGTCCCCATGCGCCATACCCGGCTCGGATACCTGGAAGGCCTCTTCCGGGAAGGCGAAAGCCTTCTCTACGTCTCCCGGGGAATCGGGGCCATCCTCCTCCCCTTGCGCCTGGGCGCCCCGGCGGAACTCCCGATCCTTTCCTTCAGGGGGGGGATCGAGCTTGAGCCCGTGAACCTGGAGGGGTTTGTGGTCCTACCAGGTGAAGACGAGGGCGTTCCGGTTCACGCCGTCCACGCCGGCGGCCCAGCCGCCCGAGGGGAGGGGCACGGGTGAGACCTGGTGCAT
>JALUZX010000317.1 GCA_027011425.1 Planctomycetota bacterium | reverse complement strand
CCGGTTCCCACCCACGGAACCTATGTCCTTCCCACGGGCGAGGTCCTCAACCTGGAGTTCCTGTCGGGCCAGAGAGCCATGCTCCTCTACACCCAGGCCCACACGCCCTATCCCTTCCAGGAGAAGATGACCGCCTTCTGGCTGGACCACTTCTCCGTGGGGCTCAAATCGCTGGCCCACTCCGAGCCCATGGGAACCCACGCGGCGACGCTAAGGGCCCTGGCCCTTTCCTCCTTCAAGGAGATCCTCCTGGCCGTCACCAAGGACCCGGCCATGCTGGTTTGGCTGGACAACTGGCTTAGCCGGGCCAGGAAGCCCAACGAGAACTACGGCCGGGAACTTCTCGAACTCTACACCATGGGGGTGGGGAACGGGTACACCGAAGACGACGTGAAGGCCGCTTCCCGGGCTCTGACGGGCCATACGTTGAGACTCAGGAACCAGTACTACTTCAATCCTTCCACCCGTTACCACGACTACAGCAAGAAGATTTTCCTGGGGAAGACCATCTACAACGCGTATCCCAACGGGGCAAAGGACCTGGACGATCTTCTGGACATCATCCTGGGCCACCCGGCCACGGCGAAATTCATGGTCCGCAAGATCTGGGAGTATTTCGTCTACCTCGACCCGGACCAGCCCCTGGTGGACTACCTGGCCGACATCTTCCGCAAGGACGGCTACAACCTCCGTTCTCTCATGGGCCTCATCCTCCGTTCCAAGGCCTTCTTTTCAACCCGGGCCTACCGGACGCTGGTGAAAGACCCCTTGGACTACTGCGTGGGCCTCTCCCGTTTCCTGCACGCCCGGCTTTCGTATATCAGAATGGGCTACAAGGTCCTGCTCCAGGGCTACCCCCTCCTCAACTTCGAGAACCCCTCGGGCCTTCCCGACGGGACCGCCTGGATCAATTCCCAGTCACTCGTCGAGAGGGCCAACTTCGCCGAGGCCCTCATCCAGCAGGACGGGCGCGGCAGCCTGAGGGCCACCTTCGATCCCTTCCGCGAGATCAAGAGAAAGGGCCTGAAGAACGATGTGGAGGTGGTGGACCACTATCTTCTCTACATGGTGGACGGAAAGGTCCCTCCGGCGATCCGGACCAGCCTCATCGATTACATGAACCGGATCGACTCGGGGCCCCGGAAGTTCGACATCACCAACCCCACCCACGTGAAACAGAAGGTGAGCGGCCTGGTCCACCTGGTGGCGGCCCTCCCGGAATACCAGATGAAATAGGAGGAGACCCATGAAGACCACGCGGCGCGATTTTCTTTCCGGGAGCCTTTCGGCGGGCCTCTTCCTTCCCCTGGGCCTCAAGGGGCTTTCGGGGGGCCTGGACAAGCCCGGCGACAAGATCCTGATCGTCTTCCAGTGGATGGGGGGGTGCGACATCCTGAATACGCTCGGGCCCATGGGCCACTCGGTCTACAAGGCCGCCCGGCCCACCCTGGCCATCCCGACGAACCAGGCGATCAAGCTTTCGTCCACGTCCGGCCTCTACCTCCACCCCGCGCTGAAAGACTTCAAGACCATGTTCGACGCGGGCGAGATGGCCGTGATCCAGGGGGTGGGGTATCCCAAGCCCAACTATTCCCACTTCCAGGCCATGAAATACTGGTATGCGGCGGACCCGACCATCCTCAATGTGAACAAAGGCTGGCTGGCCAGCTACCTGGACCTCTATCCCAGCGGATACGGCATCCCCGCACTGGATATCCAGGGGAGCATGAGCCCCGTCTTCACGGGCCATCCCGTCCCCGTGGTGGGGAACATCGCCAACTTCCAGTTCCGGACCGACCCCAAGACCCGCCTGGATTCGAAACTCGAACTCCGGAAGATCCGGGCTCACGCGGCCCTTTCCAGGACGGGCGCCGATCCCTCCCTGACGTTCACCGCCGCTTCCGAGGTGGAGGCCTTCGACGCCGCCGCCACTCTCCAGGCCACGGGAAAGTCCTACAAGCCGGCCGTCACCTACCCGGCGGGAAATCCCCTGAACCGGGCGTTCCAGCTCATGGCGCGGTATATCATCTACGGGCTCAAGGCCCATGTTTACTACTTCTTCCTGGGGGGGTTCGACACCCACTCGGGCCAGGCGACGAGGCTGAACACCCTTCTTTCCCGGGTGGGCCCGGTGATCAAGGCCTTCTTCGACGATCTGAAGAAGCAGAACCCGGCGGCGGCCAAGAAGACCATCCTCTTCGAGTGGAGCGAATTCTCCCGCCGTGTGGGGGAGAACGGGAATGCCGGCACGGACCACGGGGCAGCCACGGCCAACTTCGTCTTCGGTCCCTCCGTCAAGGGCGGGCTCTACGGGTCCTACCCGGACCTCTCCAAGCTGAGACCGCCCTACAACAAGGCGAACCTGATGTATACCACCGATTTCCGGCGGGTCCTGGCGGAGATCATCGACAAGTGGCTCGGCGGGGTGAGTTCCAAGGTCCTTCCCCCGGGAAGCCCCACGAATCATATCGGGTTCCTGCCGTGAGGGGGGGAGAAAGGATGCACGCCATGAAATTGCCGAAGTTTTTCGCTCTTGCGTCTTTCGCCTTGTTCTCCGCCCTTCCGGCCCAATCCTTCCACGTGATTCCTTCCTGGCGGGCCTCCTCGGAGGGGAACGGCGTGGGAATCATGCCTTTCGGATACAGCCGGGTCAGGCTCACCCACGTGGTCTCCCGGAGCCTCCTCACGGGGCTCGGGGCGGGGGCGGTCCTGAAGGAGATCGATTACAGGCCGGATGGAGGGATCGCCAGGACCATGAAGCGCAATCCCTCCGTCTCCTGGACGGTCCGGATGGGCAACCTGTCCCTCTACCCGGCCACCCCGAACC
>JALUZX010000316.1 GCA_027011425.1 Planctomycetota bacterium | reverse complement strand
GTTTTCGGGGGATCGGGGGGGCCTGGGCGGCAGAGGACAAGGAGATCGAAAGGACCCAGGCCGGGACAAGGAGGAGGCTTGGAAAAAAGGCGAAGGAGGCTGTTTTTCCCCTCATGGCGGGCTCGCTTTCCACGAGATTTCAGAAGCCTGGAGGTTAGGGGGCTTACGCCGGGGTGTCAACGGGAAGGAGGACTGGAACCCGGAAACAAGGGCTCTTTTTCCCCTGGGGGGGGTGACAGGGCTTTCAAACCAGTTACATTGGAGAATCCCTGGATCCTCCCTGGACCCCCCGGCACGGAAGGAGATTTCTCATGAAACGGCTTTTCGTCCTGCCTCTCTTTTCCTGCCTCTCTGGTGTTCTTCTCCTCCCGGCTCTTCCGGCCCAGCAGGCCGGGAAGCCGCCCCCTTGGGGGAGAGCGCGTTCCTGAGAGGACTCCGGCCGCCTTCGGGTCCCGGGATCGGGGCTCCCCGGGCCCATTCCACCGGGCTCGACGGGCCCTTCAAGGCCGTCAAGCTCTACCAGAGCCCGCCGATCGTATACGACTACTCCAAGCGGGTGGACCTGCTCGTGGATTTCCGATACGCAAAAAGACAATTGTGGTCCGCCCTCATCGAGGGGATGGAAAGAGCCGGCTGGGGCGTCACCCTCTGGAGCTGCGTGGGCGGAACGCCCCCGGAGGTTCGGGCTTTCCTCCGGGGCAGGTATCTCAAATCCGGGATCAAGGGGTGTTTCCTCGCAGGGGACCTTCCCGTGGCGTGGTTCGAGATGGACGACGATTTCTTTTTGCGCCACTCGGAGTTTCCCTGCGATCTCTACTACATGGACCTGGACGGAACCTGGACGGACCAGGACAAGGACGGGATCTTCGACGGCCACAAGGCCTCGGCCCGCGGCGACGAGCGTCCCGAGATCTTCTTGGGCCGCCTGGTCCTGGACAAGAAAGGCAACACGGGTTGGTACCAGTTGAATGACTATCTCGGCAAGGACTTGGATTACAGGGCGGGAAGACTCCCCCGGTCCCTGGGCGCCCTCTCCTTCCGGGACGATCCCTGGGCGGGTCTGGATACGGGTCAGAGCAAGGCCTGGAGCAAGGTCAAGGTCGTCAACGACCCCGCCGGGACCAACGCCTCCGCCTGGAAGGCGGAGCTGGAAAAGAACTACGCCTCCGCCGTCCTTTGCGCGGAATCCACGGCCCTGTCCCACACCTTTCTCCTTCCCGGAGGGGGAAAGCAGACCGTTACGAGCGGGGAGATCGCCGCTCTCTCCTCGAGGATTCTCTTCCTGAACCTCTTCGGCTCCTATTGCGGCAGGTTTACGCAAAAGGACTTCCTGGCGGGAGCGTACACAACAATGAGGAAAGGCCGATGGGGCGGGCTCGGGGTGGTGGCTTCCACCAAGGAGGGCTCCATGGCCTTCTTCGGGGACTACTACCAGGCCCTCGGGCGGGGCGCTTCCCTGGGCGAGGCCTTCCTTGAGTGGTTCCGGAGGCGGTATCCCTACGGCCGGGACCAGGTCCGGTGGTTCTACGGGATGACCCTCTTCGGGGACCCGACCTTGAAGATCCAGGTCCCCATCCTCCGCTCTCCCCGGCCGATCCTGCCGAGAACGGGGGGCCGAGTGGACCTCCTGGCGGACTTTCCCTCCTGGAGGGGAAAGGTCCCCTACGTGATCCTCGGGACATTCAGCCTCACAGGAAAGCCCTTCCATCTCCCCGGCGTCCGCGTGCCCTTGCCGGACCGGCCGGAGCTGGGCCAACTCCTTGCCGCCCTGGGAAGTCCCTTGTTCCCCGGGTGGATCGGGTTTCTGGACGGACGGGGAGACGCCAAGGCGGGAATCTCCTGGAAGGGGCCGCTCCCTTCGAGCGTATGGAACACTTCCCTCTACCTCTCCTGCCTGGCCCTGGATCCCAGGGGGATGGTCGCCTCTCCGGTCCTGGAAGTGGGCCTGGGACGGGAGTCCGTCGTGACGGAAGACTTTTCCACCACTCGGATGTGGGATTCTTCCGGAAGCGGCGTGTTCTGGGGGAGCGGCTCGCTTCGGCCGGGGATGCTCGGCGAAAGCGGGATCCTCGGTGATTTCGATTACCGGATCGGTTCCAGGAAGGTCGGCGACACTTACGTCTTCGATACATCCAATACGCTGATTCCGGGGGACCGCGCCCTGGACGGGAAGAGCCACAGGGTCCAGAACGGCGTCTACAGGTTTGCGTCCTTCAAAATCCCGAGAGGCGTGAAGGTCCGCTTCGAAGGTCCCTACCCGGCCCTGATCTACGTGAGGGGGATCGTGGACATCCAGGGGACCCTGGACGCGAGCGGAAGGAGTCCCGGGGATGTGGCCAAGTGGAACACCATGCCGGAAAAGGGCGTGGCCGGTGGAAAGGGCGGACCCGGAGGAGCCCGGGGCGGCGACGGCGGGAGTGAGCCCGGCCGGGGCACGCCGGAAGGAAAGCCCGGCGGCGACATGCTTGTGCCCCCGGGCCATCCCAGGAAGGGAAAGGAAATCGGCACGGGCGGCAAGGGAAGCGCCGAGCACCCCCTGAAGCTGGATCCCAAGAAGATCTCGCTCGATTATTATACGGTATCATGCATCCAGGTCTCTGCGCCCGGCGGCGGGGGCGGGTGCTTCACCCAGGGCGGCGTTGGGGGCCTCCGGCAGATCCAGCTCCGTGCGGTCCACGGCAAGCTCGTCACGCCCTCCCTGGCCTTCCCCTTCCTCCCCCTCTCCACGGGCCTTCCTGTTCCCTCCCAGCTTCTCCTGGGCGGAGCCGGCGGCGGCGGCGCCGGGGTCTGCCCCTGGGGGAGTTTCCACACCACCAACCCGACCTGGAAC
>JALUZX010000315.1 GCA_027011425.1 Planctomycetota bacterium | reverse complement strand
CCTCGGGCCCTCCTTCTCCGCCGCCGCCACGGGCCTGCTTTTCGGCCTTCCCGGGTGCGTGCTGGTCCTTTTCGCCACCTTCCTTCCCATCCCCATTCTTTTGACCATGGTCTCGCTGCGGGCCGTGGATCCCCGCCTGGAGGAAGCGGCCAGGATGGTCGCCCCCTGGCGGGGGGTGCTCAAAGGGGTCACCCTCCCGCTTCTCTCTCCCGGCCTTCTGCTCGCCGCCCTCCTGGTCTTCCTCCTTACCTTCGGGGAATTCGGCGTGCCCGCCTACCTGCGCTTCCAGGTCTTTCCCGTGGAGAGCTTCACCCATTTCTCGGCCTTCTACGACTTCAAGGCCGCCACGGCCGCCGCCCTCCCCATGGCGGCCGTGACCCTCCTCCTCCTGCTGGGGGAGGCTTTCTTCCTGGAAAAGAGGCCCCTCCTCCTCCGCCCCTCCGCCGGGGGAGAGGAGCCGCTCCGGATCGAGCTCGGGAAATCCAGGAAATGGATTCTCGCCCTGGTGGCCCTGGCCGCCTTCTTCCTGGTTGTCCTTCCCCTCCTCTCCCTCCTTGCCCGGACCGCCGGGCCCGCCGCCTTCGGTCCGGCCCTGGAGAAGGCGGGGGGAAGCCTTCTCCGGAGCCTCCTCTACGCCTTCCTGGGCGCCACTCTTCTTTCGGTCCTGGGGTTCTTCCTGGGCTACCTGGTCCAGGCCCGGGCATTCCCTTTCTGGCGCTTCGCCGACTGGCTCACCCTCTTTCTCTTCGCCCTGCCCGGGACGGTGATCGGGATCGGGCTCATCAGCCTCTGGAACCATCCCTGGACCAACCTGGTCTACGCCACCCCCGCCATCGTGCTCCTGGGTTACCTGGCCAAGTATTCGGCCCTCACCAACCGGATCACGGCGGTCCAGCTCTCCCTCCTTCCCCCCTCCATGGAGGAGGCGGCACAGGCGGCCGGAGCCTCCTGGGGCAGGCGGATCCTCTGGATCACGGCCCCCCTGGCGGGGCGGGGGATCCTGGCGGCCTGGCTCACGGCCTTCCTCTTCTGCCTGAGGGACACGGGCATCACCATGATCGTCTACCCCCCGGGCCGGGAAACCCTTCCCGTGCGCATCTTCACCCTCATGGCCAACGGCGCCCCCGAACTCATCTCGGCCCTTTGCGTCCTCATGCTGGCCGCCGCCCTTCTCCCGGCGGGGGTCCTCGCCCTCCTCTTCCGCAAAAAGAACGAGAAGGAGGTTCCGTGAACCTGGTGGAACTGGAATCGGTCCGCCTCTCCTACGGGCAAGCCCAGGCCCTGGAGGAGGTCACCCTCCGGATCGGGGAGGAAGAGCGGGTCGTCCTTCTCGGTCCCTCGGGGTGCGGAAAGACCACGGTCCTCCGCCTGATCGCCGGCTTTCTCGCCCCCGACTCGGGAAGGGTCCTCCTGGAGGGCAGGCCCGTCTCCGGCCCGGGCCGGATCCTGGTTCCCCCGGAGAAGCGGAACGTGGGCCTGGTCTTCCAGGACCTGGCCCTCTGGCCCCACCTTACGGTGCGGGGCAACCTGGATTTCGTCCTCCGGGCCCGGAAGATCCCCAAGAGCGAGTGGAAGGAGAGGACCGGGGCCCTCCTGGATCTTCTCGGGATCTCGGACCTGGCGGACCGCAAACCAGCCCAGCTCTCGGGGGGCCAGCAGCAGAGGGCAGCCCTGGCCCGGGCCCTGGTCCAGGAGCCGAGGATCCTGCTCATGGACGAACCCCTCTCCAGCCTGGACTACGACCTGAACCGGAGGCTCCGGGAAGAGATCCTCCGCCTCCGGGAGCGCCTCCGCTTCACCCTCCTCTACGTCACCCACGACCGGGAAGAGGCCTTTCATATCGCCCAGAGAATCATCGTCCTCTCCCGCGGAAGCATCGCCTTCCAGGGAACCCCCGAGGAAGCCCGCGCCTGGTTCGACTCCTAGGCCCGCCGGGAGGGGCCCGCCTGGGCGGAGGATCCCGTGAAAAAAACCCATTCTTTTGAACCCCGCCCCCCCACGGCGGGATCATGAATCGGGAGGAAGGCCGGGAGCAGGACCGAAGAACCGTGAACCGAGAGATCCTGGAGCAGGTGGGATTCGTAAGGGCCCTGGCCCGCGCCCTGGTGGAGGATCCCCACCTTGCCGAAGACCTGGCCCAGGAGGCCTGCCTCAAGGCCCTCCAGTCCCCGCCCAGGGATCCCGGCGCCCTCCGGGGCTGGTTCGCCCGGGTAATCCGGAACCTGGCCTTCCGGGAGTTCCGCGCCAGGGGCCGGAGGACCAGGCGGGAGGAACGGGCCGCCCGCCCCGAGGCCGGGAGGGAAGACCCGGTTCTCCTGGAGGAAAAGAAGGAGATCCTCCGGCGCGTCTCCCAGGCCGTCCTCGATCTTCCCAGGGCCTACCAGGAAACCGTCTTTCTCAGGTTCTACGAGGGGCTCTCCCAGAAAGAGGCGGCCCAACGCCTCGGGATCCCCCTGGAAACCTTCCGGACCCGCCAGAAGCGGGCCCTGGAAAAACTGAGAACCCGGCTGGACCGGGAATGCCCCGGAGGACGAAAGGCCTGGCTCACAGCGATCCTCCCCCTGGCCGCCGGGAAAGGACCCCACCCGGCCTGGACTTTCCCTTCTCTTTCCTTTCCTGGAGGCATTCTCGTGTCCACCGCCGGAAAAACCCTTCTCTTCGCGGGCCTCCCGGCCCTCCTGCTTTTGGGACTGGCCTTCCTGGTTCTTGGAGGCCGGACCAGCCCCTTTCCTCCCGCAGGAAAAAAGAAGCCTCTCCTCGCGGCCGCGCCCTCCCTTCCGGCCAAGACCCCCGCCTCTTCCCCCAGGAGGAAGGACCTGGCCGCCTTCCG
>JALUZX010000314.1 GCA_027011425.1 Planctomycetota bacterium | reverse complement strand
GGTCTCCCGCTTCCCCCCGGCGCCCACCGGCGCCCCCGCGGGCGATCGTCCCTGGAAGTTCTCCTCTTACCTCAGAAGGTTGAGAGCCGCCTGAGGTTCGGCGTTCGCCTGGGAGAGGATGGAGATGGCGGCCTGCTGGAGGATGGAGTTCCTCGTGAGCTGGGCCGTCTCGTAGGCCACGTCCACGTCCCGGATCCGGCTCTCGGCGGCGCTCAGGTTCTCCCGGGCGCTTCCCAGGTTGGCGATGGTCGAACTCAACCGATTCTGGATGGCGCCGAAATCCCCACGGAGCTGGGAAACCGCGTTGATCGCCGAATCGATCTGGGTGATGGCGAAGCTGGTGTCCCCCGTGGAGCCGATGCTCACCGTGCTGAGCCCCAGACTCGTGGAAAGAGAGGGCGAAAGAGAGAGGCTGATCTGGTTGACCGACGAGTCCACGCCGATCCCCACCTGGAAGGAGGCGGTAGTCGTGCTCCCGTCCAGGAGGTGGATGCCGTTGAACTCCGTGGACTTGGCGATCCGGTTGATCTCGTTGCGAAGGGCCGAAAACTCCTCCTGGAGGGTGTCCTTATCGGCGTCAGAGACGGTCCCGTTGGAGGCCTGAACCGCCAGTTCCCTCAGGCGCACCAGGATGTTGCTCACCTCGTTCAGGGCGCCTTCGCCGGTCTGCACGAAGGAGACGCCGTCGTTGGCGTTCCTCTCGGCCTGGGCGAGAGAACGGATCTGGGCCCGCAACCTCTCGCTGATGGCGAGGCCCGCCGAATCGTCCGCCGCCGTGGCGATCCGAAGGCCCGTGGACAAGTGCTGAAAATTCCTGCTGAGCCTTTGGTTGACGGCGAAGAGGTTCCTCTGGGCGTTGATGGAAGCGATGTTCGTATTGACTCTGAGTCCCACGGCGATTCTCCTCTGCCTGTGTTTCCCTCTTGGTAAGGGGCCGACGGCCCCGTTCTCCTTCCGACCGACTCGCCGCCATTAACGGCATGGGGAGAATCAGCTTGAGCCGCGCCGGGGAAAAAGGGGGAAAGAGAGCATCCCGAATGGATTCATGTCGAAAGAATCGACACCAACCGGATCCTCCCCTCCAGGGCCACCGCCTCCAGGGGCGCCAGGCGGACGGGAAGTCCCGGCGGTAGGAGGGAGACCAGGATCTTTCCCCCTTCCACGGAGAGCACGTTTCCCGCGCTCACCCTCCCGCCGAGCATCCTTGCCGCGAATCCCGCCGCCCCCTGTGGAGCCAGGACGAGCCTTCCCCGCCCGTCGACCCCTTCGATCCGGAGCCCGGCCTTGCCGATCCCCAGGGAAACCAGGATCTCCGGCGCTTCCTCCCTTACTTTCAAGCGCAAACCACGGATCTTCGCGGCCAAGAGGGCCTCCAGGACCTTCTCGCCCACCTCCAGGACGACTCTCTCCTCCGGTTTTCCGGCGCCGGTCATAGCTGGAATCCGAAGGCCCTGGGAAGCCAGAGGATCCAATCCGAGGGAAGGGCGCAGGTGACGGCCAAGGCGAAGAGCATGGCCAGAAAGAAGGGAATCAGCGAGGGAAGGACCTTCCAGATAGTGGTCTTTCCCACGGCGCATCCCACGAAGAGGATGGTGCCCACAGGCGGGGTGACCAGGCCGATGCACAGGTTGGCCACGAGGATCAGGCCGAAATGGAGGGGGTGGATGCCCAGGGCCTTCATGGCGGGCAGGAAGATGGGCGTGAAGATCAGGACGGCGGGGGTCATGTCCATGAAGGCCCCAACGACCAGGAGAAAGAAATTGACGAGCAAGAGGACCGTAAGTGGGCTGGAGCCCATGGAAAGGAGATAACGGCTGGTGGTCTCGGGGATCTCTTTGATCTCCAGGGCGAACCCCATGGCCTTGGAGGTTCCGATCAGGAACATGATGAAGGCCGTGATCCGGGCCGTCTCCAGGAGGAGCCCCGGGATCTCGGCAATCCGCACCTCCCGGTAGATCAAGGCCAGGACGAGGGAGTAGACCACGGCCACGACGGCCGCCTCGGTTGCGGTGAACTTGAGGGTCGGGCCCAAGGTGCCCGTGATCCCCCCCATCACGAGCACGATGAGGAAGAGCCCGGGAAGGGCGTCCAGGAAACGCCTGACTCCCTCGGCCCAACCGCAGAAGGGCGTCCTCTTGTAGCCCCGCTTGAGGGAAAGGAAGAGGGCGGCGGCCATGAGCGAGAGCCCCGTGAGGACCCCGGGAAGGAAGCCCGCCAGGAAGAGGGCCCCGATGGAGACCTGGGCCACGGCGGCATAGACGATCATGATATTGCTGGGGGGGATGAGGAGCCCCGTGGTGGCCGCCGTCATGGTCAGGGCCGAGGAGAAATCCCGGTCGTATCCCTGCTCCTCCATGGCGGGGACCAGCACCGACCCGATGGAGCTGGCCGCGGCGGCGGCGGAGCCCGAGACGGCGCCGAAGAGCATGCAGGCCAGGACGTTCACGCAGGCCAGCCCCCCCGGAAGCCATCCCACGGCGAACTGGGCGAACCGGATGAGCCTTCTCGCGATCCCTCCCCGGCCGAGGAGCAGGCCGCTCAGGATGAAGAAGGGAATGGCCAGGAGGACGAAGCTGTCCGGCCCGGACCAGATGTCCTGGCAGATCTGGGGGAGGGCCTGCTGGAGCGTGAAATCGGGGGAGAGCATATAGATGAGAAGGGTGGATCCCCCGAGAGCGAAGGCCACGGGCACGCCCAGGAACAAGAGAAGGAAGAAGCCGGCCAGGGCCGCGAGAAAGGCGCTATCCATGGCCTTCCTCCTTCTCTCCCCGGCGGGGGCCGAAAAGGAGCCGGAGCCTTTCCAGGCAATAGGCCGCGTTCAAGAGCCCGGAGAGGGGGAAGACCAGGTAGAGGGAATTCATCGTGACCGGAAGGGCCGACGCAGCCTGGTCCCCCGCCTTCTCCCTGAGGATCCATCCTCCCCAGACGAGCACCATCAGGCTGAAAACCAGGATCACCAGGGTGGTGAAGGCGTCGGTCCACCTCCGCCACGCCCGGGGGAGGGCCGCCACGAAGGCGTCGATCCCCAGGTGGGCCCCCACCTTCACGCAATAGCTTCCCCCCAAAAGGGCCGTGAAGACCTGGAGAAAGCGGGCCGTCTCGGAAGCCCAGGCGGCGGAGGTGCCCAGAAACTGGCGGGCGAAGATCTCCCAGGCCACCACGACGGTCATGGCGCCCACAAACAGGATGAGCGCTCCCTCCAGGACCCGGTCCACCAGGTGGAGGGGCGTCCTGGGCCTGGTTTCAGCGGATTCCACGGATCCGGTCCGCGAGAGCCTTCATCTTGGGATCCAGTTCCTTGTAGAAGGATCGGGCTTTCTCGATGAATCCCTTTCTCGCCTGGGGGGTGAGTTCGATCACCTGGAGGCCCGCCTTCTTCATCTTTTCCAGGTCCTGGGCACAGCGCTCTTTCCAGAGACGCCGTTCCTCCCGGGAGGCCTCCTGGAAGCACTGGAGGATCAATTTCCGGTCGGGCTCGGAAAGTCTCTTCCAGACCTGGGTGGAGGCCACCACCACGTCGGGAACGGCCATGTGCCGGTCCAGCGTGTAATACTTGACCACCTCGTATTGCCGGGAGCTGTAAAGAGAGGGGATGTTGTTCTCCGCCCCGTCCACGATCCCCTGCTGGAGGGCCGAGTAGAGTTCCCCCCACTCGATGTTGGTGGTGTTGGCCCCCAGGGCCTTGATGGCTTTCACCATGGTGGGCGCATTGATGCACCGGATCTTGAGCCCCTGCAGGTCGGCGATGGTCCGGACGGGATGTCCCTCCTTGGTATAGAAGGAACGCCACCCGGCGTCCATGTAACAGATGCCCTTGAAGCCCTGGGCCGCGGCGCAGTCCAGGACCTCCTTCCCCACGGGGCCGTTCATCACCTTCCACCTGTGGGCGTCGTCGCGGAACAGGAAGGGGTAGCTGAAAACGGCCGCCTCGGGCTGGAACTGCTCCAGGGCGGCCATGCTCACCTTGGTGAAAGGCAGAATGCCCGTCTTGAGCTTCTCCAGGGCCTGGCGCTCCGTTCCGTATCTTCCATCCGGAATCACTTCCAATTGAATGCGGCCTTTGGACTTCTCTTCCAGGAGCCTGGCGGCCTTCACCAGGGCGAGATGGACGGGATGGTCCCGGGGAAGGACGTGGGCGAGCTTGAGGCGCAGAACTCCCGTCTTCGAAGAAGACCCCCTTCCCTTGCCGCATCCCCAAAGGAGGATGGAAGCGCCCAGGAAAAAGGACAAGGCGACGCCGAACCTCTTGGATTCCATAGCTTTCCTCCGTAGAGGGTGGATGGTAACAAAGGAAAGCTGGGATTCCATAAGAAGAGGAAGGGGAGGACCGTTAGAATTTTTCCCGTGAACGATCCCGAACACATGGAAGCTCCGGGGGCGAGGAAGGAACACCTCCCGGCCCCACCCTTCTATCCCGACCTGGAGATCCGCCCGGGCGGGGATGGAAGATGGCTCCTCCATCACGTGCCGCCCTGGATGGCGGAATGGGCGGGGAAATCCCCGGGTGATCTGGAAGGAGAACCCCTTCCCGGGCCTCTCGGGGAGCTGGGAGAAGCCCTGGCCACCCTGGCGGGGGAGATCGTGCGGAGAAAAGAACCGGTCCGGGACTGGTGCGTGGAGTTCACCGACGCGTCGGGAGCGGAGCGGGCCGCCTTGATCCGGGCCTGGAGCCCGGACTGGAGGGAGGGATCCATTCTTGTCCGGATCCACGAGGTCACCCTCCTGGTGCAAACCCAGAAGGAGGCGGGAAAGAAGATCCACCCCCATGGAATCGTGGGCAAAACCCCCGGGATCAGGAGGGTGCTCCGAAGGATGGAACTCTTCGGCCCGGCCCAGGCGCCGGTGCTCGTCACGGGGGAATCGGGCACGGGCAAGGAACTCGTGGCCCGAGGCATCCACAGGTCGGCCGGGGAAAGGAGCAAGGGCCCCTTCGTATCCCTTAACTGCGCCGCCCTTGCACCGGACCTGCTGGAGTCGGAACTCTTCGGCCACGAGCGGGGGGCCTTCACCGGCGCCGTCCGTCCTCACAAAGGCCGATTCGAGAGGGCCCACGGAGGAACCCTCTTTCTGGATGAAATCGGGGAACTCCCCCTTCCCGCCCAGGCCAAGCTCCTCCGCGCCCTGGAGTCGGGCCGGATCGAGAGGGTGGGAGGAGAGCGGGAGATCCAGGTGGACGTACGGGTCGTGAGCGCCACCAACCGTCTCCTGGAAAATTCGGTGGCGGAAAAGACCTTCCGGGAGGATCTCTACTACCGGATCGCCGTGCTCAGGATCCACATCCCCCCGCTTCGGGAGAGAAAGGAGGACATCCCGCTCCTTGTGGATTACTTCCTGGGGCGCCTCTCCGAGAAATACGGAAGGAGGGTTATCGGCCTCACCCGGCAGGCCATGGCGGTGCTTCTCTCCTACAAGTGGCCCGGAAACGTGCGGGAACTCAAGAGCACTCTCGAGCGGATCTACCTCGAAACCAGAACCCGCCTCATCGGGTGGCGGGCCCTGGAGGAGTGGGTGCGCGAAAGGGCGGCCCTGGCGGGAGAGGCCCCCGTTCCGGCCAAGGCCGACCCGATCCCCCTGGAGACATCCATCCCGGCCATGAACCCGGTGTCCAGAAGAAGCCTGGAGAGAGAAGAGATCCTCCAGGCCCTGGAAGAGACCCGCTGGAACGCCTCCGAGGCGGCCCGGAGGCTGGGGATCCACCGGGCCACTCTCTACCGCCGCATGAAGGACCTGGGAATCCGGCGCCCCTGACCGTCTCCGCGCCTCGGCGGGCAATCCCGGTGGCCCCGGGAAAGGGGGGTGTCTCACCGGGCGTGCCTTTTTGCGACAGGATTTGTCGCGCCCGGCGCGACAGCGACAGGGGAGGCGGATTCTTTAACCTATTGTTCTTCAAGGCGTTGCGGTTCCGGCACACCCCTTGCTGATACGCGGGCGTCGCCGCCGCGGGGGCGGCGGCCCGGCCCGGAAGGGCCGGCATGGAAGAAAATCACAAGGAGGTAGAAAGCCATGAGTTGGTGGACCGATCCTTTCCGCGAACTCGAGGACCTGAGAAGGGAACTCTTTCGGACCCTGGACACCTTCCTTCCCGAGACGCCGCAGACCTTGTTTCTTCCGGGATTGTCCGCCAGGAGCTACCCCCTGGTGAACGTCTACGAAGACCCCGAGACCTTCAAGGTCTACGCCCTGGCGCCCGGGATCGACCCGGACAGCATCGACGTTTCCGTCCTGGCCAACCAGGTGACGATCCGGGGCGAGAAGAAACCCACCGCCACGGACGTCAAGCCCGAGAACTGGCACAGGAATGAGCGGGCCGCGGGACGCTTCATCAGGACCTTCGACCTGCCCATGGACGTGAATCCCGACAAGGTCGAAGCGGTCTACAGCAAGGGAATCCTGGAAGTGATCCTCCCCAAGGCCGAAAACGCCCTGCCCAGGAAGATCAAGGTCAAGGTGGGGTAATCCCATCCGCCGGAGGAAGTAAGATGAGGAACCTTTTGAAGAGGATAAAGGAGGGAAGAGCCATGGCCGAGAAGACCACCAAACTTGCCAAGAGGGAAAAAGGCGATCTGCAGGCCCAGGAGCAAACGAGGGAGGAATCCCTCTTCGTGAGGCCCGCCGTGGACATCTACGAGACCAAGGAAGGGCTTCACGTCGTGGCCGACCTTCCCGGTGTCGGCCCCGACGGCATCAACATCTCCGTCGAGGAAGGGATCCTGACCCTGGAGGCCAGGCCGGAATGGCCCGAGCCGGAAAACCCGTTCTTCCGTGAATTTCGGATGACCGGTTTCTTCCGGCAGTTCCAACTGCCCCAGGAAGTGGACCAGGAGAAGATCTCCGCCGACCTCAAGGACGGGGTTCTTCACCTCTTCCTTCCCAAGACGGAGAAGGCCCAGCCGCGGAAGATCGCCGTCAAGGTCAAGTAATAAAGAGCGCTTTTACGGACGAGGCCGCCGGAAGGGAAGGGCTCTCCCTTGGAGGTCCTTCCCGGAAGCGGCCGGTTCTTTGCGAAAAACCGCCGTTCCGTGAAAATGGACGGCCGTGATCCAACCGGAAGAGGGGCTCCCTTTCGGGGCCTCTCTTCCGGCGATGAAAAACGAGGAGAGAAACCATGAACATCGACAAGCTGACCAGGAAATCCCAGGAAGCCCTCCAGGAGGCCCAGGGCCTGGCGCTGAAAAAGGGACACCAGCAGGTGGACGTGGAGCACCTGGCCCTGGCCCTGCTCCGGCAGGAGGACGGCCTCATCCCCCGCCTTCTGAAGAAGATGGATGTGCCCCTGGATACCTTCCAGATCAGCTTGGAGAAGGAACTGGACCGGCGGCCCAGGGTCGTGGGCGGCTCCGCCGCGGAGTCCCTCACCATGACGCGCCGCCTGGCCCTTCTCTTGACCAAGGCGGAGGAGGAGGCCCGCCGGTTCAAGGACGAATACGTATCCGTGGAGCACCTGGTTCTTCCCATGATCGACGAGGGCGACCAGGGGCCCGCTGGACAGCATTTCAAGACCTTCGGGGTCACGAGGGAGCGTTTCCTCGAAGCCCTGGCCCAGGTCCGGGGCGGCCAGAGGGTGACCAACGAGGAACCCGAGGGAACCTACGAAGCCCTGGAAAAATTCGGCCGCGACCTGGTCCAGGAGGCCCGCCGGGGCAAGCTGGACCCCGTCATCGGAAGGGACGAGGAGATCCGGCGGGTGATCCGGATCCTGTCCCGGAAGACCAAGAACAACCCCGTCCTCATCGGCGAGCCCGGCGTGGGCAAGACGGCCATCGTCGAGGGCCTGGCCCAACGTATCGTCAGGGGCGACGTTCCCGAGGGCCTCAAGGACAAGACCATCTTCGCCCTGGACATGGGTTCCCTGCTTGCAGGAGCGAAATACCGGGGCGAATTCGAAGAGCGCCTGAAAGCCGTTCTCCAGGAGATCAAGCGAAGCGAGGGACGGATTCTCCTGTTCATCGACGAGGTGCATACCATCGTCGGGGCGGGGAAGGCGGAAGGCGCCATCGACGCGGGCAACATGCTCAAGCCCATGCTGGCCCGGGGCGAGTTGCACTGCATCGGCGCCACCACCCTGGACGAATACCGCAAGCACATAGAAAAAGACGCCGCCCTGGAGAGGCGCTTCCAGCCCGTCATGGTGGATCCACCTGGCGTGGAGGACACCATCTCCATCCTGAGAGGCCTGAGGGAGCGCTTCGAGGTCCACCACGGGGTGAAGATCCAGGACAACGCCCTCGTGGCGGCGGCGGTCCTCTCCCACAGGTACATCACCGACAGGTTCCTCCCGGACAAGGCGATCGATCTGGTGGACGAAGCCTGCGCCATGATCCGGACGGAGATGGACTCCATGCCGGCCGAGCTGGACCAGGTGACCCGCCGGATCATGCAGCTCGAGATCGAGGAAGCGGCCTTGAAGAAGGAGAAGGACGCCGCCAGCAGGGAGCGCCTGGCGAACCTGCAGAAGGAACTGGCCGATCTCCGCGCCAAGGCCGACGCCATGCGCGCCCAGTGGGAGGCCGAGAAAGAAGCGATCTCCAAGGTCCAGAACCTCAGGCAGAAGATCGAGGAGACCCGCCGCGAGATCGAAGAGGCCAAGAGGCGCTACGACCTGGAAAAGGCGGCGGAGCTGATGCACGGCGTGCTCCCCTCCCTCGAGAAGGAACTCAAGGAAGAAGAGGAGAAACTCCAGTCATCCCAGGAGGGGAAGGCCCTTCTCAGGGAATCCGTCACGGAGGAAGAGATCGCCGAGATCGTCTCCCGCTGGACCGGAATCCCCGTCAGCCGCCTCATGGAAGGAGAAAGGGAGAAGCTCCTCAGGCTGGACGAGATCCTTCACAAGAGGGTGATCGGCCAGGACGAAGCGGTCCAGCTCACGGCGGACGCCGTGATCCGCGCCCGGGCGGGCATCAAGGACCCCAGGCGCCCCATCGGCTCCTTCATCTTCCTTGGGCCCACGGGCGTGGGGAAGACCGAGCTGGCCCGCACCCTGGCGGAGGCCCTCTTCGACTCGGAGGACAACATGGTGCGCATCGACATGTCGGAGTATATGGAGAAGCACACCGTCTCCAGGCTGATCGGGGCGCCCCCGGGCTACGTGGGCCACGAGGAGGGCGGCCAGCTGACCGAGGCGGTCCGACGCAAACCCTACTCGGTGGTCCTCTTCGACGAGATCGAAAAGGCCCACCACGACGTCTTCCACGTCCTGCTCCAGATCCTGGACGACGGAAGGCTCACGGACTCCCAGGGGAGGACGGTGGACTTCAAGAACACGGTCATCATCATGACCAGCAACATCGGGTCCTCCATCCTCACCGAGGGGGTGACCGACGCGGGCGAGATCCGCAAGGAAGTCCGGGACCAGGTGATGGCGGAACTGCGCCGCCACTTCCGGCCGGAGTTCCTGAACCGGGTGGACGAGATCGTGCTCTTCAAGCCTCTCACCCTGGAAGAGATCGAGAAGATCGTGGACCTGCTGGTGGAGGACCTCAGGGGAAGGCTCAAGGAGAGGCGGATCGAGATCACCCTCACGGAGAGGGCGAGGAACTTCATCGCCCGCGAGGGATTCGACCCGGTCTACGGAGCGAGGCCCCTCAAGCGCTTCCTCCAGCGCGAACTGGAGACCCGGATCGGCCGGAAGATCATCGCCGGAGAAATCACCGACGGGGATCACCTGGAGGTGGATTACAAAGACGGCGAACTCCGCGTCGAGAAAGTCCCCGCCCCCGCGGCCGCCACGTAACCGCGGGGGCGGCGGCCTCCATTCAAGGGATCTCCGTGAAGTCCAGGTAGGGGTGGAGGCACTCGGGGACGGGGATGGAGCCGTCCTCCCTTTGGAGGTTCTCCAGAAGGGGG
>JALUZX010000313.1 GCA_027011425.1 Planctomycetota bacterium | reverse complement strand
ATCCGGCCCAGGTTCCACTTCACCGCCCGGGAAGGCTGGCTCAACGACCCCAACGGCCTGGTGTATTACAAAGGCGAATACCATCTCTTCTTCCAGCACAATCCTTTCGGACGCCATTGGGGCCACATGACCTGGGGACACGCCGTGAGTCCCGACATGATCCACTGGAAGCAGTTGGAGAACGCCCTCACGCCCGACAGCATGGGGACCATTTATTCCGGCTCGGCCGCGGTGGACTGGAACGACACGGGAGGGTTCCGCCGGGGGAAGGAAGAGACCCTGGTCGCGCTCTACACCTCGGCGGGGGACACCTCGCCCGAGTCCAAGGGGAAGCCCCGGGTCCAGAGCCTGGCCTGGTCCAACGACAGGGGAAGGACCTGGATCAAGTATGGGAAAAACCCCGTCCTGGGGTGGGTGGCCGGAAAAAACAGGGATCCCAGGATCCTCTGGTATGAGCCGGGAAAGAAGTGGGTCATGGCCCTCTACCTGGTGAAGGACCGGTACGCACTTTTCGAATCCCGGGACCTGAAGTCCTGGCGCATGCTTTGCGAAGTGTCCATGCCGGGCACCATGGAATGCCCCGATTTCTTCGAACTCCCCCTGGACGGGGACAAGGAAAACGGGCGCTGGATCTTCTGGGGCGCCAACGGCAATTACCGGGTGGGGCGGTTCGACGGAAAGGCTTTCCTCCCGGAGACGAAGATCCTGCGCTCCCACTGGGGGGCGAGCTTCTACGCCGCCCAGACCTGGAACGACATCCCCCCGGGCGATGGAAGGCGGATCCAGATCGGCTGGATGCGGGGAGGGAAATACCCGGGGGTGGTGTTCAACCAGCAGATGAGCTTTCCCCGGGAGTTGACCCTTCGGACGACCCCCGAAGGGCCGCGGCTCTTCTTCCGGCCTGTCCGGGAGATCGGGAAGATCCGGGGGCGGAGGCGCACCTGGTCCGACCTGGAACTGAGACCCGGCGCCGATCCCCTGGCCTCCCTGGAGGGGGATCTCTGGGACATCGATGCCGTGATCGAACCGGGCGGGGCGGAGCAGGTGGGCTTGAAGGTCCGGGGAAAGGAAATCGTCTACGACGGAAAGTCGGGAAGGCTTTCGGCCATCGGGAAGAGGGCGCTCTTGGGGCCCGGGAAGAAAAGAATCCGGCTCCGGATTCTCGTGGACAAGACCTCGATCGAGATCTTCGCCGCAGGGGGGCGGATCACCATGTGCTTTTGTTTTCTTCCCGGCGCGGGGACCCGCCCTCTGGGCCTTTTCTCCCGGGGCGGAACCGCCCGGGTCCGCGCCTTGGATGTGTGGGAACTGGGATCCGCTCTTTCACCCTGGGAGAGGCCCGTGAGGTGAAATCAGGGCCCTTCGGGAAGGTCCCAGAGGAGGACCTTCCCCCGGGAGTCGGCGCCTCCTCCGCCGCGGACCTTGGCCCGGAGGACAAAGGACTTCTTTCCCGGAAGGGCGGGGAGGCGGAAACGGTAGGTGTTGTCCTCGTCTTTCCCGCCCGTGAAACCCGGATGTTCGTCCCGGGCCGCTTCCCGGCCTCCCTGGACCAGGGCGGCCCACTGGATCTCCAGCCTGTGGGCTCCGCCGGTGTATTGGAACCGGACCATGACTTCCTTGGTTCTTGGCAGGACCCCGAGGTTCCACTCGAGAACCTTGAAATCCTTGCCAATGGTATTTGGTGACCACTTCCCCGCCTCACGCCAGGGAGAGCGGTTCCAGATCGCCCCGTCCAGGAGCCTGCCCTGGAAGGATTCGGGCCGGGGGGCCCCCAGGCGCTCCAGGGGACAGACCATCTGGATTCTTTGGGTTCCAACGAATTTTCCGCCGGCGTAGAGGGAGGTCCGGTCTCTCTCTCCCACGAAGGTGAGGCGCACCTTCTTTCTCAGGGGAACCTGGTAATCGAAGAGGAGAACGTCTGGGTTGTGGGAGTGGAGGGGATCGGGGCCGGGGGCCTGTTTGGCCCGGACGCAGGCCACCCCCCGGAGGGTGGTCTTCTCGCGGGTCTTCTTGTGGGTCCGGGTCCAGGTGAGGTCCAGATAGAAGGACGCCAGGCCGGAGGAGAGGAGGACCTCGTCGCCCCGGGCGTCGGAGAGACGCTCCACAGTAAAGCTCGCGGTCCATGGGTATTCCAGGTTGTCCGCGCCCCCGGCGAGGTGAAGCGGGAAGTGGGAGTTCGCGATGAACCAGAGAGGCTTCTTTTCGAGCCGCCAGACCAGGCCGTCTTTGTCTGCCCGGGCCTTCCGCTCCAGGAGGGAGACGCCGGGCGGGGATTCCAGGGGGGCGGTCCGCTTCAGGAGAGCTGCGTAGTCAGGGGAGGCCTGGGCCCCCCAGAGTTTCTCCGAGACGGCCAGGAGGCTCGGCCAGGCGAGCCGGGCGATTTCATTCCAGGTGTATCCCGTGGGTCCGGCGTCGTTCCAGACGTGGAGTTTTCCTCCCATGAGGCCGGGCGCGCCGGGCCGGAGGACGCCCTTGGGGTCCTTTTTCCGGAAGACCAGGGGGGACCACTCTTCGTAGAGGAAGCGGTTGTTCACTCCGTAGTAGGGCATGCCCGGGACGATGTAGGTGTAGAAGTGAGAGGAGTTGATGAAGCGGTAGCCCGCCCTGGACTTGTTGAGGGCGTCGGATGTGACCCACATGTCGATCCAGATGGACTTGTCCGGTTCCGTGGTCCCGGGCATGTGCTCGTAGCCCGACCAGATCCGGACGATCTTGTGATGCTTCTTCTCCAGGTAGCGGGCGCATTGATTGATATATTTTCTGAAAAGTTCCCCGAGACGGGCTCGTTCTTTCTTGTCCTTGACCAGGTCGAGCCGGTATTCGTCGGTTCCGATGTGAAAGAAGGGGCTTTCGAAGAGGGGGGCCGTTTCGTCGAATATGGCCCTCATGAAGGCCAGGGTTTTGGGTTTTCGGATATCCAGGTAGGCAAGGCCGAAGCCGGGCTTGTCGAGATCGGGGTGGGCCAGGTCGGGGCGGAGGGTCGTGAAGGCCAGGGCGTGGCCCGGGGAGTCGATTTCGGGAACGAGGTGGAGGCCCCGGGCCCGGGCGAAGGCCTGGATCTCCCGGATCTCCTTCCACGTGTAGAACCCGTCCTTGGAGGGAAGGGAGGGAAAGGTCCGGCTCTCCAGGCGGTAGCCCGGGTAGCGGCCCCGGGCGTTGTCGTTGAGGTGGAGGTGAATCTCGTTCATCTTCACCCAGGAGAGCATGCGGATCCAATCCTTCAGTTCATCCGGGGGAAGGAATTTGCGGCCCACGTCCAGAAGGAGGGACCGGACGGGGTAGGCGGGGGCGTCCCGGAGAACGCCCCTGGGGAGGGTTCCGTCCCCCCTGGAGAGGAGGACCTGGAGGATCGTCCGGGAAGCGTAGTAGAGGCCTGCCGGGCCGCCCGCCTTGATCTCCACCCCCTCCGATCCGATTCGGATCGAGTAGGCTTCCTTGCCCAGGGAGAGGTCCTGGGCGAGAGAGAGGGCCCCGGAGTTTCCCGGTCCTTTTCGAAGGGAGATCCTTTTTTCCAGGAGGCGCCCCAGGTCCCGGGCGAAGAGGCGGGCCGGCGCCTCGAAGGAGGGCGGGGCCGTCTTGTCCAGGAAAAGGGGCGCCCCCCCGGGACGAAAGACTCCCGGCGAGGGGCTCCAGCTCCTTGGAGCGGGAACCACCCCAAGGGCCGGAGGGGCCCCGGTGGAAAGAGAAAGGGGGAAGGAAGAGATCAGAGACAAGAGGACCGCCCCCCGGGCGGTCCGCTTCGATCCGGGACGATTCATGGGGTCCACTCCCTCGATTCGATCCATTTCCGAAGGGGAAAGAGCGGAAAGGTGGGATTCCGGGGCAAGGGCAAGCTCCTTCCGCTCGAAGAGGAAAGGGTAAGGAAACCATCGTGCGGGAGGAAGCGTGGGAAGAGGAATCCTGGCGGGAATCGTTCTGTGTCTTTTTCTGCCCGCGGGCAGGGCCGAGGTGGTGCGCCTCAAGAACGGGAATTCCTTTCGGGGAAAGATCGTGAAGGAGAGCCGCCGGGAGGTGGTCATTCTCACCAAATACGGAAGGATCGCTTTCTCCCGGGACCAGGTGGCCCGGATCGAGAGAGACCGGGCCCGCTCGGCGCCGCCCGAATCGCGGGGAACTCCCGTTTCCCCCGCCGACAAGGGAGTCATTCCCTGGCCGTCCCCGGAAGAAGAGCGGGGGGCCTCACGGGCCGGGAAATCCCGTGGAAAAGAGACATCTCCCGGGAGGAGGAACGAACCCTTCGAGCCGGAGGGAGACTGGACCTGCCCCTTCGTCTACCGGGGCAGGAAGGATCCCGAAGCGATGAGACTCCTGGGAAAGCTCTCCCGAAAGGAGTGGGAGGCCCTGGTGGACCTCAAGAAACTCGGGCCTCGGGCCGCCCCGGCGATCCCGAGGCTTCTGGGGCTCCTGGGCTGGAAGAGGACCATCGCGTTGAAGGACCGGAACCCTGTATTCTTGTATTCCATCAACCACAGTGCCTTCCAGGCCCCCTGCCAGGTTCATTTCCTCCCTAAAGTCGCGGCCCTGGTCCTTTCGGACATGGGGGAGGCGTCCATCCCTCCGCTCCTTCTGGTCCTGGGGGACGCGAACCCCCTGAGGAGAAAATGGGCCCTTGCCGCCCTGGGCTGGAACGGGGCCGCGAAAAAAAGAAGAGACGTGCCTCCTAGAATCGCCGCTCTCCTGGATGACCCCGACAGCGGGGTCCGGGAGGAGGCGATCCGGGCCCTGGGTTTTCTGGGCGTCCGTTCCCTCAGAAACAGGATCGCCGGGTTCCTCCTGGACCCGAACGAAGGGATCCGGAGCCGGAGCGTCGAGGCCTTGAAGCGCCTGGTCCGGGGACCGGAACTGGATCCCCTTCCCTTGCTGAAGGCCTTGCGGAGCAGGACGGAGTGGAAGCGCCGGGCCGCCAGGGAGGCCTTGCTTCGATTGAAGGGACGATTCCGGAGCTGCGGAAAGGTGGAGGAGGACCTGGCCCGGGCGGAGGCCCTCCGATCCGCTTCGAGCCTTTCGCCGAGGGAAAGGGTGACTCGTCTTAGGAAGAAGGTCCGGGAAGGGGGAGCCGCGGCCCGGATGGCCTTGAGCCGGGCCCTGCGGGACTCCTCAGAGAATGTCCGAAGGACTGCGGTCTCACTTCTGAGCAGGGTGGACTACCCGGGAAAGAGAAAAATACTGGAAAGGGCCTTGAGGGATTCTTCCCGGCGGGTCCGGATGGAGGCGGCGGGATGCCTTTACAGGATCGGGGGAATGGAGGCGTTCCCCCTGCTTTTCCGGGCCTATTCCGACGGGCGGATCGGAGACATGATCCTGGGCCTGGTGCGCTCCCAGGGCCGGAAGGATCCTTCCCGGATCGTGGGGGAACTGGCCCGGAGGGCAAGGGGCGGACCGGGAAAGGACCGGAAGGCCGCCGCCTGCCTTCTCGGCTTCGTGAAGGCTCCAGGGGCGAGGGATCTCCTGGGCCGCCTGGCAGGTTGGGACCGGGACCCGGCCGTCCGGAAGGCCGCCCTGGAGAGCCTGGTCCGGTTGGGGAAGCGGGAGTCCCTCCCCTTCCTGGTCAAAGCCTTGAAAGACCGGAATCCTTCCAACAGGGCCTTCGCCCTGAAGAGGCTCCAGTGGATCTCCCGGAAAAAATGGGGGCCCTCCCCGGCCCGGTGGGAGAAGTGGCTCCGGGAGCGTTGAAACAGGGGCTGTCGGGGAGAATCCCTTTCCCGTCCCGGGTCCTGTCAGAAGGCCAGGACGAGGCGGGCGAAGAAGGTCCGTCCCGGGGTCTCGTGCGCTCCCAGGCTCCCCAGCCCATAGATTTTTGGGCCTGTATGCTGGAAGAGATCGGATGCCCCGATCTGGAGGGTGGCCCGTCCTTCGAGGAAGACCTTGCTGAGGGTCATGTCCACCGTATGCGTCACGGGGAGGTGATGAGCGAAGGGCGTTTGCACGGCGTCGGAATACCTGTAATAACAGGCGGCGTGGACACCCCCGGGGATTTTTACAAGGGCTTTCAGGCCGGCCTTGTAATCGGCCGGGCGAAAAGATCGGTAGCTTCTTTTCTCCCCTCTCGATCGGAATCCATTGTATCCGAACCAACCGCTCAGGCGGGCGGGACCTGCTTCCCAGTTTCCCTCGAGTTCCCCGCCGAACGCCCTTCCGGCCCCGCTGTTCTCCATCTTCACCGTAGTTGGGGACAGGATCTCCCTGGAAATGAGATCGTCCATGAACTGGTAATAAGTGTCCACAGTAAATGACAGGTCTTCCTTTAGCTTCCAGAAGTATCCTCCCTCGATGGAGAAGACATTCTCGTTTCCCAGGTGTGGGCTGGCTACGATGTTGTAGGCATAGCCTCCTCCCGGCAGGGGAACCCGGGAGAGTTCCACTTGGCGGAAGAATGCGGAGGGAGCCCGGAAGGAACGGGCCAGGCTGAACCTGAAAACCCTGGTTTTTTCCTCGTCCAACCCCTGGATCCAGCTCGCCCGGGCGGACCAATCCAGTCCTGTCTCGGAGTAATAATCGCCCCGGAACTGGAAATCCAGGGATGTGCACCTTTCCAAGCTCCACCTGTCGGAAAGGAAGAGCCCGCTCCAAAACTCGTGGGAGAAGCTTTTCCGCATCCGCACTTCCTGAGGAGTCCTGGGCTTTTTCGAATTCACGCTGATGAAGCGGTAGTTCCCGCCCACGGTGAGACGGTGGTTCTCAATCCACTTCCCGCTCACCTGCGCCTCCAGGTCGTACTCCACGGACCCGGCGCGCCCCTCGGAGGGGTAGTCGTCGTACTCCCTGTTGCAAAAGGCCTGGATGTACCCCTTGCCGCCGGACTGGAAGGAATGCTCGTGTTTTGCGAAGAGGCGGGTCATCTCCACCCTCCCCTTCTTCCGGACCCAGTAACCGAACTGTTCGAAGTCGCCGATCCGGTTCCATACGTGGGCCGCACCGAAGGAGAGATGGTCATCCTTGCCGATTTTCCAGGAGCCCCTTCCCGAGAAGCGGATGGATTTGTGGGAGTCGTTGGATTCGAAGTTTTCCCCCGTCATGGCGTCCGAGGAGGTTTCGGCCCGCTGGATGGAAGAGGAGAGCCGCCAGGCGAGGTTCCCCGCCTTTGATCCCCACCTGAGGAAGGACCGGTTGTCCCCAAATTCGTTGATTTTTTCCGAGAAGGTGATTCCCTGGGTTTCTTCGGGCTTCTTTGTGATGATGTTTACCGCGCCGTTGAATGCGTTGGCGCCCCAGGTGGCGCCGATGGGGCCCCGGACCACCTCGATGCGGTCGATGTCTTCGGCCATGAGGGGAAGAAAGTTGTAGGTCGTTCCTCCCCAGGCCGGATGGGTGGCGTTCCGTCCGTCGATCAGGGAAAGGGTCCTGTCCGCCCAGAAGCTGTGGAGGCCGTGGACGCCGATGGCGTAGTGGATCCTGTCGATCTTCACCACGTCCATGCCTGGAAGAAACCGGAGCATTTCCGGGATGGACGTGAGCCCGGTCCATTCGATTTCCTCCGATGAGAGGGTGCTCACCGGGGCGGGAGAAAGGGAAAGCGGTGTAGCTTCCCGTCCGGTGGAAATCACCTGGGGGATATCTTGAAAGAGGAGGAGTTCCCCACCGGTGTCGTCCCCTTTGTTCTTGGGGGCCTTTTTTTCCGAGTCCCCGGGAAAAGAAGCGGCTTTACGGCACTGGGCTCCGGCCCAGGGCGCGGCGGCGAGCAAAACCGGGAGAATGAGCCGGAAAGCCGCTTTTCCGGCCTTCCCTGAAAGATGGCTCCTGCTCACTGCAGACTTGTTTGGAATCCTGAATGGATTCATGATTTTCCGTAGGTTGTAAGACCTTGTGGAGAGACCCGGGGTACGGATGTCTCCCACAAGAACCTTGGTTTCATTTCGATATTATCGGGATCGTTCATTCTTTTCTTGAGGGCGGTCAATGGCCTGGACGGGCTTCCCCCTGGGGGATTTCGCGACCTTGGGAAAGGACAGTTTCTTTTTCGCCGGCCGGAGGACCCTCTGCCGGGATATTTATCTTGAATACGGTTTTTTTCTCCGGGGTGGACTGGAGGGAGACCGTCCCGCCGTGGGCCTCCACGAGGGCCTTGCAAAGGGCCAGGTCCAGTTCCTGGAACCGCGAGTGGTGTTCCAGGTCAGGCACTTCCAGGGCGTCGAAAGGATCCGCCCAGGAAGTCGGCGGGCGCCATTTGCCCTCCTCCTCCACCACAAGGGTCATTCCTTCCCGATCTCCATGGAGGTGGACCCGGATTTGGTCGCCCTTCCCGGCGAAACCAAGGATGCTTTCGAATAGGCCCGGAAGGACCATGCTGAAGAGCCTCTCCGAAACAGGGAAGGGAAGACTTTCGGGAAGATCGGCGAGGACCTCCACTCCGGCTTCCCCTGCTTTTTTTTCGATCTTCCCCAGAGCTTCCCGGACAAGGGCCGCCACGTCCATGGTTGCTCTTTCCAGCTCCACGTTTCCCTCCTTGAAGCGGCAGAGAAGCCTTCCCTTGGTGAGGAAGTCGTGGAGCCTCCACGCGCTGTCCAGGATCCCCCGGCAAAGCTCTTGTTTCTCCTTCGATTCGGAGTGTTCCCATTCCGCCAGGATTTCCGCGTTGAAGATGATCGAAGTCAGGGGCGTGTTGGTCTCGTGGGCCAGGAGTCCCAGGATCCTGCTCTTCAACCCGTCCACCTCCTCCAATGTCTTCATGCGCAGGAAGACCCGCACCTTGGCCTTGAATTCTTCGTGGTCGAAGGGCTTGGTGATGTAGTCGTCGGCGCCGGCCTGGTATCCCTCCACCCGCTCCTGGACCATGGCCTTGGCGGAGACGAGGAGCACCTTGGTTCCCTTGAGGGTTGGATGGGCCTTGATTCTCCGGCAGACCTCGATTCCCGAAATTCCGGGCATCATGATGTCCAGGAGGACCAGGTCCGGCCGGGTCTCCTCGGCCATCGCCAGGGCTTCTTCCCCGTTGGTCGCCGCCAGGAGGTCGTAGTCCTCTTCCAGGAGTTCCCGGACGATCTCGATGTTCAGGGGGTCGTCGTCGACCACCAGGATCCTGTGTCTTTTCGTCATTGTTTTCCTCCGTGGGAGGGGAGGGCCGGGTCGAGTTCGGGGTTGTTTCCTTCCTCTTGGGACGGGGACGCCAGGGGAACCTCGAAGAAGAAGACGGCCCCTTTCTCCGGCCTGTTCTCGGCCCAGATCCTGCCGCCGTGGGCCTGGATGATTTCCCTGGAGATCGCCAGTCCCAGGCCGGTGCCTCCGGCGCCTGTCTTGGTCCGCGAGGACTGGACGAACATCTTGAAGATCTCCTCCAGGTCCTCGGGATCGATGCCGACCCCTTCGTCGGCCACGCTTACCCGGGCGAACCCCCCTCTCTTCTCGATGGATACTTCGATCCTGGATCCCCTTGGAGAGAACTTCACGGCGTTCCCCAGGAGATTGCGGAGGACCTGCATGAGCCGCATTGGGTCGCCCTTGACTGCAAGCGGTCCTGATTCCCGGAATTCGAGTGTCGTTCCGTGTTCGTGGAGGAGGGAAGAGAATTCGTCCACCACGTTCCGGGCGAGAGGGACGATGTCGACCTCCTTGAAATCGAAGGTCATTCTTCCCGCCTCCATCTTGGAGAGGTCCAGGAGGGAGTTGAGAAGGGTGAGCAGTCTCGTGCCGGCGTCCTTGATCTTCACGAAATAGGACCGGGTCTTCTCCGGCACGGCCTGGGACTTACGGATCCCGAAATCGGCGAAGCTCAGGATGGCGTGCATGGGGGTCCGGATTTCATGGGACATGTTGGCAAGGAATTCGGACTTGGCCCGGTTGGCCGCCTCCGCTTTTTCCTTGGCCTCTTCCAGGTCCTTCGTCCGCTCGAGGACCTTCTGCTTCAAGGTGGCGTTGAAATCCTTCATCT
>JALUZX010000312.1 GCA_027011425.1 Planctomycetota bacterium | reverse complement strand
GGCCGGGCCTTGGGTTTCTCCGGCCCTTTCTTTTCCTGCATTCCGGCGCCTCCCATTCCCCTCCCGCTCCCCCGGGGGCCGGCCCAAGCGGCCCGAACCGGCCCTTCCCCTAAGCCAAGGGTATCCCTACCGGCCGACTTTGCTATATAAGAAACAAAATCGCAGCCCAACAGGCCCGGGCGGAAGAACAGGAGCATGAACCCGAATCAACCGGCCAAGAACGGAAGGGACGGCGGCGGTCCCCTGGTCCTCCAGCTCCTCCTGGAAGAGGGGAAACCGGAGGTCCGAACCTTTCCCCCCGGCCGGGGCCCGGTGATCCTGGGCCGCTCCCTGGAGAGCGACCTGGTGATCCAGGACCGGCGGGTCTCGCGGCGCCACTGCCGGATCGAACCCTCCGAAGAGGGAGGGTGGGTCCTTCTCGACGAGGGAAGCCAGAACGGCACCCGGGTCAACGGCGTCCTGGTCTCCAGGCAGGTTCTGAGATCCGGGGACCGGATTCAAATGGGGAAGACCCGGATCGATGTCCTGCTGGCCGGGGAGACCGAACCATATACGGAGGGGGTGGAAGATACGGTCCACGCCAAGGAGGCCCCTCCCAGGGAGAAACTCCTGGCCTTGATGGAGATCAATCGTGCCCTCAACGCGGAACTCCGCCTGGAGAAACTTCTCGGGCTGATCGTGGATTCCGCCCTGGAACTCATCGGCGGAGAGAGGGGTTTCCTTCTCCTGGACGAAGGACGGGGACTGGAATGCAAAGTCGCCCGGGACGCCTCGGGCAGGGCGATCCCCCCCGAGGAAGTCCGTTTCAGCCGGCGCCTGGCCGAGGAGGTCCGGACCACCCGGGTCCCGAGGCTCGCCGCCGACGCCCTGGGCGATGAGGACCTCAAGACCATCCAGTCCGTGGTGGACCTGGGAGTCAGGAGCGTGCTCTGCGTTCCCCTCACCGTGCGGGGCCGGGTGGAGGGGGTCCTCTACGTGGACCACCGGCTCAAGACGGCCGTCTTCACCGAGGCCGACCTGGACCTGCTTGAGGCTTTCGCCGACCAGGCGGGGATCGCCGTGGGAAACGCCCGGCTCTACATGGACCTGGTGCGGCGCAAGGAAGACCTGGAGAAGACATCCCTGCAGGTGGAGCGGCTCAATGCGGCCCTCCGGAAGAAAGTGGCGGTCCAGGAGCAGGAACTCCGCACGGTCAAGGAACGGCTGGGCCCGGCGGCCCGGGGCGATTTCGCCGGAATGGTGGGAAGGTCCCCGGCCATGAAGAAGGTCTACCGGACGATCGAGAGCTACCTGGATTCCCCGGAGCCCGTCTTGATCGAGGGGGAGTCGGGTACGGGAAAAGAACTGGCCGCCAGGGCCATCCACCGGCTCGGTCCCCGCTCCGCGGGTCCCTTCGTGACGGAGAACTGCGCCGCCATCCCGACGGAACTCCTGGAGAGCGAACTCTTCGGCTACGCCAAGGGCGCCTTCACGGGTGCGTTGAAGGACCGGAAGGGGCTGTTCGAGACGGCCCACGAAGGAATCCTGTTCCTGGACGAGGTGGGGGAGATGCCCCAGGCCCTGCAGAAGAAGCTCCTGCGGGTTCTCCAGGAAGGGGAGGTGAGGCCTCTGGGCTCCACCGAATCCATCAAGGTGGACGTCCGGGTCCTGGCCGCGGCCAACCGCCCTCTCAAGGAGCTGGTCAAGGAAGGAAAGTTCCGGGAGGACCTCTTCTACAGGCTCCACGTCCTCCCTCTCCGGCTTCCGCCCCTTCGGGAGAGGAAGGAGGACATCCCGCTTCTGGTGGAACACTTCCTCCTCCGGGCCGCCCGGGAGAAAGGCGTTGAACCATTGCGGGTTTCCGCAAAGGCAATGGACCTCCTGGTCTCCTTCCACTGGCCGGGCAACGTGCGCCAGCTGGAGAACGAACTCAAGAGGGCGGCCATCCTGGCCGAGGAGGGGGAGATCCTGCCCGCCCACCTCTCCCCGGAGATCCGCTTCCAGGGTTTCTCTCCGGGCGACGAGCCCCTTCCCGGCGCGACCCTGCCCGAGAAGGTCAAGGCCCTCCAGGTGCGGGAGATCCTGAAGGCCCTGGAAAACCGGGAGGGAAACAAGAGCCGCGCCGCCTCCGACCTGGGGATCAGCAGGTTCACCCTCCAGAGGCTCATGGACAAGTACGGCATCCATGCCGCGGGTGAAGGGGAGGAGAAACAGGATCCTTCATGACCCGCCCCGTCCCCCAGCCATTTCCGGATTTCGAAATCCTGGGCAAGATCGGCTCCGGGTCCATGGGGGCCGTCTTCCTGGCGCGCCAGCTCAGCCTGGACCGCCTGGTGGCCCTGAAGGTCTTGAAGCCCTCCCTCTCGAGGGACAAGCGCTACGTGGAGCGTCTTTCCCGGGAGGCCCGCCTCGTTGCGCGCCTGGACCACCCCAACATCGTCCACGCCTACGATCTCCGCCAGGAGAAGGGATACCACTTCTTCGTTATGGAATACGTGGAAGGCCGCTCCCTTAGGGATCTCCTCAAGGACTGGGGGCGCCTTCCGGAAGAACAGGTCGTCCGTATCGGGATCCAGGTGGGCCTGGCCCTGGAACACGCGCGCAAGCACGGGATCATCCACAGGGACATCAAGCCCGCCAACATCCTGGTCCAGGAAGACGGGAACGTGAAGCTCGCCGACCTGGGCCTGGCCAAGGGACCCGAGGCTCTCTCGGCCACCCGCCACGAGGGGGAGGAGACCCTGGGGACGCCCCTCTACATGAGCCCGGAGCAGGCCCGGGACTCCTCCTCGGCGGACATCCGGTCCGACATCTACTCCCTGGGAGCCACCCTTTTCCACGCCGCCTGCGGCGTCCCGCCC
>JALUZX010000311.1 GCA_027011425.1 Planctomycetota bacterium | reverse complement strand
TTGATGGGGACCGTCGGGTGTTTCACCCACCAGCGCGACCCCAGAAGCCCCATTTCCTCCGCGTCGAAGAGCATGAAGAGGATGGAACGCCTGGGATGGTATCCCGCCCGGGCCAGGGCGCGGGCGATCTCGATCACCCCCACCGCCCCGGTGGCGTTGTCGTCGGCCCCGTTGTGGATCTCCCCCCTCTGCCGCCTGGCCCGGCTCCCGTAGGCGCCGATCCCGATGTGGTCCCGGTGGGCGCCGATCACTACGTATTGCCCGGAAAGGGCCGGGTCCGAGCCTTTCCAGAGCCCGATCAGGTTGCGCCCCAAGCGGGTCTTGTCGGCGGCGAACTGCATGGTCACCCGTATCCCCTTGAAAACACCTGTCTTCCGGTCTTTTCGCAGGGTGAGCCTTTTCAGGAGGCTCTCGGCCTTTTCGTTGGAGATCTGGACCACCGGGCAACCCCGGCTCCTCCAGCGGACCAGGTCCTGGTGCTCGGTGAAAAGAGGCCGCTCCTTTCCCGGGGAGGGGACCAGGATCAAGGCCAAGGCCCCGAACCGGGCCGCCCGGGCGGCCTTTCCCAGAAAAGTCTTGAGCCACCCCGGCCGGGAATCGTGAACCATGTCCAAGGGCTTTTCGGGGGTCCCTTCCCTTAGGACCAGGACCTTCCCCTTCACCCCGGCCCGGACCATGTCCTCGTCCTTCAATCCATACCCGGCGAAGACCAGGGAGGCGTTCTTCACCTCCGCCTTCCGCCAGCCTCCCAGAAAGGCCCAGTCCTTGAGAAAGACCAAGGCCTTCTTCCCCAGCTTGAAGACCGCCTTGGCCGGATCGACCCGGTTCCGCATCTGATTCTGGATGGGAAAGGTCTGGATGTAGCTCCGCTTCCCCCGCACGACTTCCCCCATGGGCCGGAGCCCGAATTCGCGAAACCGGGCCAGGGCCCACTCCCGGGCCTCCCTGGCCCCTTTGGTCCCGGTCTCCCTCCCGTCGCGTTCGTCGCAGGCCCACCAGAAGAGTTCCTTCTTGTAGCGCTTCCAATCGAAGGCGGCCAAGGCCTTCCCCAGGGGGGAGGAAGGGTCCACGCCCAAGAGGGCGTCGGTGGCCGTCTTCTCCGCGTCCGCCGGTGGGGCGGAAACCTGGGCGGAGAGAAAGCGGCCGGGACCGGGGAGGAGGGAGGAAAGAAGGAAGACCAGGAGGGAAAGCGACGTTTTGCCCATGACGAACCTCTTTCAGAGAAAGGACCGGGGGATTCTACCCCTTGGGGCCCTCCGTTCCTTCAGGCCCAAGGCCCCGCTTCCAGGGGAAAGACAGGTTTTTCAAAATTCTCACACCTTCCCTCCTCCTCCCTCCCGCATTGACAGGGACCAGGCGGAAAGAGACCCTTGCCCCCAAATCGACCCCGGAACCGGAGGAAACATCCATGGCGGAAGCACAGATTCGAGCGGCCCTTGTGACGGGAGGAGCCAGGGGAATCGGCCTGGCCATCGCGGCGCGCCTGGCCAGGGAGGGCCATTCCGTGGCCCTGGCGGACGTGCTCGAGGAAGAGGCGGCCCGGGCGGCGGAAAACCTGGCGGCCGAGACGGGAGTGAAGGCCTTGGGCCTCAAGATGGACGTGACCGACCCGGAAAGCGTGGAAGCCGGGGTGGAGAAGGTCGTCTCCGGGCTGGGGAGCCTGGACATCCTGGTGAACAACGCGGGGATCACCAGGGACCAGCTCTTCATGCGCATGTCTCCCGAGGACTGGTCGCTGGTGCTCAAGGTCAACCTGGACGGCGCCTTCAACTGCTGCAAGGCCGCGCTCAACCGGAAGCGCCCCATGATGCGGAACCACTGGGGCCGGATCGTGAACATCACCAGCATCATCGGCGTGGTGGGAAACGCCGGCCAGGCCAATTACGCCGCATCGAAAGCGGGCCTCATCGGCCTCACCAGGAGCCTGGCCAAGGAATACGGGGTCCGGAATATCACCGTCAACGCCGTGGCCCCCGGTTTCATCCGGACCCCCATGACGGACAAGCTCCCGGAGAAGGTCAAGGAGGAGTATCTCCGGACCATCCCGGCCGGCCGCTTCGGGACGCCCGAGGACGTGGCCGCGGCGGTGGCCTTCTTCGCCTCCCCCGAGGCGGGCTACATCAACGGCCACGTCCTCCGCGTGGACGGAGGCATGTTTTAGCCCCCCGCCCCCTCCCGCCGGAGGTGGCGCCCCATGAGGAGCGATTCAGCCGTCTTCGGCTGCGTAGGGGACGCTGGAGGGCCGGAGCGAAGCGACGGCCCGAACGTCGTCCCTCGAAGGACCCCCCACTTCCTCTCTTCCCAGACGAACAAGGTCCATCCGACTAACGGTGGAAGAGTCAACCCGTCAGGACTTCACCCGGGCGACCTGCTCGAGGAACCAACGGTGGACCGGGTTCTCACGGGAGAGTTCCGGGTGGAAGGTGGCCGCCACGATCGGCCCTTGGCGGAGGAGGACCGGGTCCTCCCCGAGCCTGGCCAGCACCCGGACCCCGGGCCCGGCCCGGGTGATCCGGGGGGCCCGAATGAAGACCGCCTCCATCTCCCCCAGGGGCTCCTCCGCCCGGATCCTGTGGATGGACGAGTGGACCTGGCGCCCATACCCGTTGCGCACCAGGTCCACGTCCAAAACCCCCAGGGAGGGCTGGTCCGGGCCGGTGACCCGCCGGGCCAGGAGGATCACCCCGGCGCAGGTGGCCAGGAGGGGCCCTCCTTCCCGGCAAAAGCCCAGGACCTCTCCTTCCAGGCCCTCCTCCCGGAGGAACTTGAGCATGGTGGTGCTCTCCCCGCCGGGGAGGACCAGGGCCGAAAGCCCCTGGAATTCTCCCGGGCGGCGGATCTCCACAGGCCGGAAACCGGCCCCCTCCACGGCCGCGGTGTGGGCCTGGAAATCCCCCTGGACCGCCAGGACTCCCACCGGTCCGGAGGGATCGAACCTGGTCTCTACCATCCCCGCTCCTGGAGCCGCTCTTCCTTGGGAATGGAACTGATCTCCAGCCCCTTCATGGGCTCGCCCAGGTTGAAGCTGACCTCCAGGACCGCCGCTGGATCCTTGTAGTGGGTGACGGCCTTGACGATGGCCCGGGCCCGGGCCGCCGGGTCGGCGGACTTGAAGATCCCCGAGCCCACGAAGACCGACTCCGCTCCGAGTTGCATCATCAGGGAGGCGTCGGCCGGCGTGGCCACCCCTCCTGCGGCGAAGTTCGGCACGGGCAGCTTGCCCAGCCGGGCCGTTTCCTTCACCAGGTCCACGGGGGCCCGCAGTTCCTTGGCAGCCGCGTAGAGTTCGTCTTCCGACATGCTGGTGAGCCGGCGGATCTCTCCCTGGACCATCCGCATGTGGCGGACGGCCTCCACGATGTTGCCCGAGCCGGCCTCTCCCTTGGTCCGGATCATGGCCGCCCCCTCGGAGATCCGCCGGAGGGCCTCACCCAGATTCCGGCAACCGCAAACAAAGGGAACCCGGAAGGCGTGCTTGTCCACGTGGTTCTCCTCGTCCGCCGGTGTGAGCACCTCGGACTCGTCGATGAAGTCCACCTCCAGGGCCTCCAGGAGCTGGGCCTCGGCGAAGTGGCCGATCCGGCACTTGGCCATGACCGGGATGGAGACGGCCTCCTGGATCTCCCGGATGATCCTGGGCGAAGCCATGCGGGCCACCCCCCCCTCCCTGCGGATGTCCGCCGGGACCCTCTCCAGGGCCATGACCGCCGCTGCCCCGGCTTCCTCGGCGATCCGGGCCTGCTCGGCGGTGGTCACGTCCATGATCACGCCGCCCTTGAGCATCTCCGCCAGCCCCACCTTGACCCGGAAGGCCTCCTGGCGGCTCATCCCCTCCGTGACACGGGGCTTCTCCCTGCCGCGTTCCTCTTTCATGTTCTTATCCTCCAATCAGTCAAGAAGTTACGATCATAGAACCGGAGCCTTCCCTCCGCCGGGGAGGCTTGTGGGAATCCGTTCCTCCACGAGGGAGGCCAGAAGGGCGATCCCCTCCTCGATCTTCTCCAGCCGGGCCCGGGCGAAAGAAAGCCGCAGGTTGGGCGTCTGCCGCCGGTTCGGAAAGAAGAGATCCCCCGGAGCGACGAGCACGCCTTTTCGCCGGGCCGCGGCGGCCACGTCCCGGCCGTCCACGCCGGGGGGAAGTTCCAGCCAGAGGGAAGTCCCTCCCCCGGGCAGGGTCCACCGCGTCCCATCGGGCATATACTTTGCGAGAGAATCGACCAGGAGATCCCGCCGGGCCTTCAGGTCTTCCCTCAGCTCTTCCAGGTGCCGGGAGAGCCCCCCGCCCTCCAGGTAGGCCGCCAGGGCCGCCTGGAGCAACCCCGCCGTCTCCAGGTCCTTGAACCGCTTCAGGGCCGACAGCCTCGACATGGCCTCGGGCGGGGCCGCGAGCCAACCCACCCTGAGACCCGGGAAGAAGGCCTTGGAGACCGATCCGGCCAGGATCACCCGGCCCTCCCGGTCCAGGGAGAAGAGAGAGGGCGGCAGATCGCCCTCGAAGAGGAGTTCCCCCTCCAGGTCGTCCTCCAGGATCGGGATCCCGGTCCGCCGCGCCAGGTCCAGGAGTTCCAGGCGAGTCTTTCGATCGACCGTAATCCCAGTGGGGTTCTGGAAGGTGGGCATCAGGTAGAGGAGCCGGGCCGAAGGGTCCTGGAGAGCCTTCTCCAGGGCCCAGAGATCCAGTTCCTCCCCCTGGAAGGGGACGGGCAGGAGCCTCACGCCCTGGGCCTCCAGGGTCCCCATGAGATTCAAGTAGGTCGGACAGGGGGTGACCACGGCCTCCCCGGGGCCGGCGAAACACTGGATGGCCAGCTCCAGGGCCTGCTGGGCGCCGCTGGTGATCAGGATCTCCGAGGGATCCACCGCCCTCTCTCCTCTGGAGACCATCCGGGCCACCTGGGCCCGGAGTTTTTCGTGTCCCACGGGCCCCAGGTAGGAGAGAAGGGCCTCCCCTTCCTCCCGGAGAACCCCTTCCAGGCAGGCCTGGAAGGAGGCCAGGGAGGACGAAGGAGGGGCGGGGGTCAGAGTGAAGAGGTCCAACCCGTCCCTGGGCACATCCTCCAGGCTCCCCGTGAGGGAGGCCAGGTTCAGCGCCCTCTCCACGGTGGGAGGGAAATGGAGCCTCGGCCGTCGCCGGGGGGTGTCTTTCACGAAGGTTCCCCTCCCTACCTGGGAGACCACCTTTCCCTGGGTCTCCAGGAGGTTGTAGGCGGCCCGGACCGTGGAAGGGTGGACCTTCAAGCCTTCCGCCAGGTCCCGGACCGAGGGGAGGCGGGTCCCCGACGGGGCCCGGCAGGCCCGGATCTCCCCCTCCAGGGCCTGCGCCAGGCGGCGGAAGGCCGGCCCCGGCCCCGGGGGAACCCGGTCCAGTCGGAAGCGGAAAGGAGGGAGGGAAGCAGAAGGCATGACCGGATTGTGCCCCAATCAACCGGTCATTTCAAGAATGGATGGCGATAATGGCTACTTCTGGAGGCGATTTGAACGGATTGAACCGTTCATTTCTTCTTTTTCTTCTTCTCCCCCTTGGGAGCGCTCTTTTTCTTACGTTTCCTGGGGGGTTTGCAGATCCCCGGGGTGGGCTCCTTCACAGGCCCCTCGATCCCGAAGTCCCGGACCAGGATCTCCTGGAGCTTGCGAAGGGCCTTCCCCTCGATCTGGCGCACGCTCTCCCTGGTGACCCCGATGCGACGGCCGATCTCTTTGAGGGTCATGGTCTCCATACCCTCCAGACCGTAACGCATCTTGAGGACCGCCGCCTCCCTCTCGTCGATGGAGTCCAGGAGTTCCCTCAAGCGCTGGACCTCGTAGGACTGGAAGAACTCCTCGTCCGGGGAGACCCCCTCGGTGTCCTCCAGGAGTTCCGAGGCCGCAAGCTCGAGATCCGGTCCCTGAGATATGCCCGTGCTGGCGGTCTGGACCGTCCGGCGCACGATGTTCCAGTTTTCCGCGGGGATTCCGAGTTCCTCGGCCACCTCCGCCTCCGTGGGCTGGCGGCCGAGCCGGAAGGTCAATTCCAGGCTCATGGCCTTCCAGCGGGAGACCAGCTCCACCATGTAGGCCGGGATCCGGACCGTCTTGACCGTGTTGATCAAGGCCCTGCGGATGGCCTGCTTGATCCACCAGGTGGCGTACGTGGAAAAACGGCAGTTCTTCTTGGGATCGAACCGCTCCACGGCCTTCATCAGCCCGATGTTTCCCTCCTCGATCAGGTCCAGGAAGGAGAGCCCCAGATTCACGTAGTTCTTGGCGATGCTCACCACCAGGCGGAGGTTGGCCCGGATCATCCTCTCCCGGGCCTGGAGGTCCCCCTTCTGGACCTTCCGGGCCAGCTCCTTCTCCTCTTCGGGAGTCAGGAGAGGAACCTCGTTGATCTCCCTGAGATAGGTTTCCAGTCCTTGTTCCCGAGAAATGGTTCCACCCTCCCTGCAAGCCCTACGATCCCACTTGTGTCCCTATCGGCCCCTCACCGGAGAGGCTTGACCCTTCCTTGACACCCCGGGAAGGAGGACCTACCTTCTTTTTCTTTCATTCGGGCAGATCGAGGGAAGAACGCGCAGGAAGGGACCCATGGGCCCAGAGGGAACGGCAAGACAGGACTCCCTGGAAGAAGTCATCCGGGAAGAGGACTTCATCCCTCTCCTCGAGGCCCAGGCCAGGCCCTTCTTCCTCCTGACCAACACACTCCAGAGCCTGGCCCCGCCCCAGTGGGAGAAAGGCCACCTCTTCCGGCTCGTCCTGGAAACGAACGAGCTGGAGAGCTTCCTGGACGATTTCGGGGCCCGAAAGAACCGCACCTTCGGATTCCTGGCCGAACTGGTGGCTACCTTGCGCTGGCTCGCCCAGGGGTGTTTTACCTTGACCCACCTGGCCGTAAGGCTCGGAAGTTACCAGCTCGACCCGGACCACGTCCGGCGATTCAGGCCCGAACTCAAGAAAAGGCTTTCCTACCTGGAAACGGCCATCCTCCGGGTGATCCAGGCCATCAAGGACCAGTTCTCTCAGCTCGGCATCCGGGTTCCCGCGAGCCTTTTAGACAAAGATGTCTTCGGCCAGGTCCGGGCCGAACGGTATCTGCCCGAAAACCTGGGCGAGGAGGAGGGAGCCGAGGCAGAGACCAAGATGGCCGAGATCACCGCCCGGTACCTGGCCGTATGCGACATGGTGCGGGCCGCCATTCCCCTGGATCTCTCCAAGTCTCCTTCGGCCAAGCAGGACTTCGTGGCCCGTTTCTGCCGGGAGGAACAACTCAGGGTCTGCCTGGTCTCGGTCCACAACCTCCAGTCCCGGTATGACACCTACATCAAGTCCACTCCCCTGGAAACGAGCGTCAAGGACCTCCCCAGGCTGAGAGGCCACATCTCGGCGGCCCTCCACTTGATCGAATGCGCCACGGCTTTGATCCACCTGGATGAGAGGCACCAGAACGACATCCGTACCGCCCGAACCCGGCAGGCCATTGCCGCCCTGGTGGACCGGCCCAGCCTTCTCTCCCTGGTCACGGAATTCTGCCTGGCCGAGACCCAGGCCTTCCTGGAAGAAGGAGCCGAACTGGCCCGGGATCTCCTCAAGCGCTTCATGAAAAAGGAGGAGGTCGAGCTGGAACTCCCCGACGGGGTCTTCCTGCACGCCCGGCCGGCCTCCCTCATCGTGGCCGTGGTCAACCATTACGGCATGCCCGTGGAGATGGAGATCCATGACCAGAAGGCCAACGCCGCCTCCATCATGGCCGTGATGATCCTGGCAGGGAAAAATCCCCGGGCCCGGAAGGTCAAGTTCCGGGGGGACCGGAAGGTGCTCATGGACTTGAAGGCCCTCTTCGAATCGGGCCTGGGAACGAACGAAGAGGCCCCATTTCCCGAGTCCCTCTCCTACCTGGCCAACCGGGAACCCTCCCTCTGAATCCAGCGGAGCCTCAATCCGCCTGTTCCCGGGCGAACTTTCCCGTCCAGAGGGCCCAGAAGGCCCGGGCCTTCTCCTTCAGGATCCGGGTCCGGGCCCGGGCCCGGGGGCTCCATACCCCGAAAACCAGGGCCTTGCCCCACTTGAGAAGGACCAAGGCGAAGAGCAAGGCCTCCACGGCAAAGGCCCCGGCCTTCCCGTGGAACTTGGAGAGGTAGCGCCTCCGGCTGGGGAAATAGAACCGGGTGATGTCCCCTCCCTGGATGTCCTGGCCGGACCTTTCGGCGCTGGTCCCGTGGTCGTGGACGCACCGCGCCATGGGATGGCACCAGACCCCCCACCCGGCCGCCTGCATCCGCCGGCAAAGATCGGTCTCCTCGAAGTAGAGAAAATAAGCGGGATCCATCCCCCCTACCTGGTCGTATGCCTTTTTCCGGATCAACATGCAGGCCCCCACGACCCAACCCGCCGGGAAGGGCGCGGGGGGGTCAGGAATCTTTTCATGGAGACCGCATAACCCGACCTCCATTCCCAGGAGAAGCCCCGGTGAAGGGAGTTTCCTCCCCGATGCCTGCAGGGACCCGTCGGGCTCCAGCAGGAGAGGGCCCACTACGCCGGCATCCTCCCTTTCCTCCAGGAACTCCACCAGGAGCCCCAAGGCTCCGGGCTGGAGGCGGGCGTCCGGGTTGAGGAGCAGGAGAAACCGCCCGCGGGCCCTGGGGACGGCCAGCTCGATCCCCCCTGCGAACCCCAGGTTCCGGGGGCTCTCCAGGAGTTCCGCTCCCTCCGGAAGCCTCTTCCGGAGGAGGTCAACCTCTTCCCCGCCGCTCTGGTTCTCCACTACCAGGACCTGGACCGAAAGGTCTCCCGCCGTCTCCAGGAGGGTTTCCACGGCCTCCACCGTCTCCAGGGCGGAGCGGTAGTTCACCAGGACGGCGCTCACGTCCACCTTTCCGTCCCCCGTCGCCTGCCGGGAGAGACCTGTTTTCTTGGGCTCCATGCTTCTTCCCTATCGGGTCTTCCCCATTCAAATCCCCAGAAAAAGCCGGTCCCCCAGGTCTTTCGAAAAGCCCGCCCCATGGATCCTCCGGGCCGCCTCCCCGATGTCGTAGTCCACTCGCACAACCTCCACCGTCCGGGTCTCACTCTCGAAAAGGGCGAAGCCGGCCCGGGGGTCCCCGTCCCTGGGCTGGCCAACGCTCCCCGGATTCAGGAGGAACCTGCCCGTCTCGGGAAGGGGCAGGGCGCCCTGGGGAATCCGGGCCCACTGGGGGAGAGCCCCCGGGGAGGGCTCGAAGAAAAGGCCGGGAACATGGCTGTGGCCCAGGCAGCCGTAAGGGGTCTCCAGCTTCGCGAAGCAGGCCCGGGCATCCTGGGGAGTGAGCACGTAGTGGAAGTGTTCCGGCTCGTGAAGGCTCCCGTGGACCAGGGACCAGCCCTGGGCATCATGCACCACCACCAGAGGAAGGGAGGCCAGCCATTCCACGTCTTCAGGGGGCAGGTCCCGCCTGCACCGGTCCAGGGGAGAAAGGGATTCGGGCCTGAATCCCCAGGGAACCAATTTACCGCAAACTACGGCGTCATGATTTCCGAGACAACAGAAATCGGCCTTTTCGCGGATCCACTCAAGGCAGGCCCTGCCGTCCGCCCCGTAGCCAACCAAATCCCCTGTAACGAAAACAAGGTCGGGAGACCGCTCCTCCAGGACCTCCCACGCGGCCTCCAGGGCCGGCAGGTTGCCATGGATGTCCCCGAGGAAAGCGAGTTTCACGATCCTCCCCTTTGTCTGGACAAGGAGACTCCAGTCCTCGTGCACCGGAGAGAGGCGCAGATCCAGCCCAACCCCCCCCAAACCAACAAGGCTCCTGCAAGGCTCCACCCGGAAGAACCAGAGGTTCCCGGGGAAAAATACCTGGGGTCCGCCCAGGAAAGGGGAGGGAGGGACAGGAGGACCCAGGTTCCCAAAAGAAGAGCCGTCCCTCCCCCGCGCCCCAGGAGC
>JALUZX010000310.1 GCA_027011425.1 Planctomycetota bacterium | reverse complement strand
CCGGGAGGTCGCTTCGCTCCCTCCCTCGGGCGTGCTCTTCACCCATTTTTGGGGCGAACGTCGGACAAGGAAGGATCGGGAAGTCCTGGAAGGATCGGGGATTTTCGGATCCCTCGTGCACGACCACCGGGAGGTCGCTTCGCTCCCTCCCTCGGGCGTGCTCTTCACCCATTTTTGGGGCGAACGTCGGCCCGGGTTTTCTCACCTGGGGGCCAGGTACAGGCACCGGATCTTGTGGGAGAGGTGGGGGTCGTCCAGGGTCGACATCCACCAGGTGGGCTTCCACTTCTCCAGCCACTTCCATCCCCCGGGCTCGAAGGGGATCCAGGCTGGCGGGGATTCGCGCCACCTGAGGCAGACCTGGTTCTTCCCATGCAGAATCCGGTCTCTTAGTTTTTCTCCCCTTGGCTGGAGCCAGATCTGACTCACCTTCCCTGGGGGGATCTTGTAATAGACCTCCAGGATCCGCTCGAAGTCCCGCACGTCCCGCATGGGCGGGTCCAGGAAGAAGAGGGCCCGGTCCTTCGGGATCCGCCGCAGGGTTTCCCCCGTGGCTTTCACGAGCCTTTGCACGTGCCTGGAAGGGGCGTCGTACTTCCACCTTTCCACCCGGTGGATGGAGACCGCGTTGGCGGCGCACCAAAGCAGGATCCCAAGCCAGGGGAGGGCGCGAAGGAGCCTTTTCCTCTCCTGCAAGATCACCCGGGCCTGGGAGAAGAGGACGGCCAGGACCAGGGCGAAGCCCGGGGCGGCGTCGTAGTAGTCCCTCTCGCCCGTGGCTTCCCCCTCCACGGGGAGGACGGCCGCGTGGCCCGCCAGGAGGAGGCCCACTGCCACGGCTGCGGCGGCGTATCCCGCCGCCGGGGGCAGGGGCCCCTTCCCGGCCCGGGCCCGGGCGGCCAGCCAGGCGCCGGAGAAGGGGAGGAGGGGGAAGAGAAGGCCGATCACCTGGAGACCCGCCCTGTGCCTGCGGAAATTCAAGGGAATGGGCATGTGGCCGATGGAGCGGAGAAGCCGGTCCAGGAGGACCAGGGGGCCGGACATCTTCACCTCCAGGCCGATGCCTCCGGGGACGTTTACGGCGTGCCATGTGACATATCCGGCGAAGAGGACAAGCGGGATCCATGGGACCCAGTTCTTGGGCTTCAGGAGGGCCCCGGGCCCCTTGGCCCAGAGAAAGACCACCAGCATGAAGGGAAGGAGGTTGACCCCGCTCTCCTTGAAGCACATGGCAAGGATCCCGAAGACGAGGGACCCGGTCCACCGGAACCACCCGCCCTTTTCGAGGAAGGCCGTCCAGAAGAGGAGGGAGGCCAGGGCGAAGGCCACGGACTGGACGCCCAGGTTGGCCCCCACCCAGAGGACCGCCTGGCTGGGGGCGTAGAGGGTGGCGAACACCAGCCCCGCCGCCAGGGCGGCCCCCTTGTTCTTCAGGATCTTCCACGCCAGGCCCGCCGTCATGAGGCTCGCCGCCAGGTGGAAGAGGAGACCCGTCAGGTAGTAGGGAAAGGGGTCGGTCCCGGCGATCTTCCAGAGGAGGCGGAAGGACCATTCCTGGCCCACCCGGAAGTAGTGGTTGGGAAAGGGAAACCCCATTCCGTTGGCCAGGTGGCGCTGGTCGTCGATGATGAAGAACCCGTTGTCCAGCATGGGGTAGTAGGCCAGGAAGGCCGCCCCCGCCAGGAGGAGGAAGGCCCAGAGACCCTCGAGGGGGCGGATTCGTTCCTTTTGGGTCTCCAGGGTTGTCATGGCCGCCGGTCCCCGCGCAAGGCGCGCTTCAGGTCCTTCAGGACCTCTTCCAGGCGGGCCCCGGCGGCGAGGATCTCCTCCAGGGCCTCGTCCGTCCCCTCGCCCGTGGCCCGGGCGGGCTCCCCGAAGGCGTAGATCGTGGAGACCAGGTTGGAGAGCTGGTGGAGGAGGCGCTCCACCTCCTCTTTCCCAAGGGGGGCGTTTTGACCGGCGCCGCTCACCGCTCCCCTTCCTTTCCGGAGGAGGGGACCAGGAAGGGCTCGCCCCTCCCGGCGCAGAGTCCCCGTTCCCCGGCGAGGCGGGCGCTCCATTCCAGGTGCCCCAGTAGTTTCGTCTCGTCGTAATCCGCGGGGGCGTAGATCACCCAGAGGAGGTTCCTGGTGTTTTCGTCCACGCTGGTCCGCTTGGAATCGGACGAGGGGTTCCCGAAAGGTCCCCGCCGGTCCTCCAGGCAAAAGCGGCCGGCCAGGTGGACCTCGGGTTTGCCCAGGCCTTCGTAGGACTCTCCCTCCCTTCCCAGGCGGGCCCGGAGGGGAGGTTCGAGCTTGTCCAGGTCGTAGAGGCCGATGGGGAGGAAGTAGGACACGGCGGCGGCGTTGCAAAGATCCACGGCGGAGTTGATCCGTGGCAGGGATTTCCCCTTGAGGACCCGGCGGGCCAGGGCCTCGCTGGAGGGGCGGTTGCGGGTGGGATCCAGGCCCGCCGCCCGGTAGAGGCGCCGGGCCGGCGCCAACTGGGGGATCTCTCCAGGCTTCATCCCCTGGAAACGGGAGCGGATCTCCCGCTCCTTCTCCAGGAGGAGGTCTTCTGCGGCCTCACTGTCCTCCCGGACCCGGCAGTCCCTGAGTTCCAGCACACCCAGGCGGACCAGGCCCCGGACTTCCTCGGCAAGGACGATCTCCATCGGCGGCGGCCTCCAGACCGAAAACAAGGATAGGACAAGAACCGCGTCCCGCCCCGCTCCTCCGTTTCCGGCGAGGGAGAGGCAGGCGGGGACATTGTGGGCCCAGACATCAGCCTGTGGAAGAACTCTCCAGCCCTCTTGGGGCCATCCCGCGGCCCACCCCCACATCTTGTGGTTTTCCTTCCGGCACGCCTCTTGCTTCGGCGGGGGCCGGAGGAAACCTGGATGAGCGGCAAGGCAAAGGCGGCCCTCCTGATCGGGGCCTTGATTCTTCTCTCCTTCCTGGCCCCCAAGGGATCGGAAGGACAGGAACGGTCCCCCAAGGCGGCCCGGGGGGAGGCCCCCGCCCCGCCGGCGGCAAAGGGATTTCTCTTCCCCGGCCGGAAGGCCGGGAAGAGGGCGGGGGACAGGGGAACTTCCTCCCTCTTCCAGGAGGGCAGGCAGTGGCAGGCCTCCATCTTCCAGGTGGCCGGGGCCACCCTCCTGGTCCTGGTCCTGGCGGGAGGAGCGGTCTTTCTGCTCTCCAGGCTCCAGAAGAGTCGGGGACCCGCCGGGAAGAGGCGGGCCCTGGCCCTGGTGGAGACCCTGCCTCTCGGCAGGCGCAAGAGGCTGGTCCTGGCCCGGGCTTCGGAGCGGCTCCTTCTTTTGGGGGAGACGGAGAAGGGGATCACCCTGCTCATGGAACTGGGAGAGGAAGAGCCCCTCCCCGAGGCTCCTCCCCTGGAGGAAGAGGAGGAAGAGGAGGCAGGTCCGGCCCCGGAGATTCCCCTTGGGAGGGGGGAAATTCCTTTTCGGCGGATCCTGAAGGCCGGAGCTGCGGGGGGGGACTGAGATGCGGAAGAAGGGGATTCTCCTGGGGCTCCTCGTCCTCGGGGGCCTGGTCCTCCTGGCCGGTTCGGCGGGAGCCCAGGTGGGCCCTCCCGCTCCTTCGAGCGGGGGGATCCCTGCCATCTCCCTTTCCATCGGCGGCAAGAAGGGCCCCCAGGCCATGTCCAGCGCCCTGGAGATGGTCCTCATCATCACGGCCCTCACTTTCGCGCCGGCCCTTCTGCTCACGGTGACCTCCTTCACCAGGATCGTGGTGGTCCTTTCCTTCTTGAAGCGGGCCACCACGGTCCAGGAGATGCCCCCCTCCCAGGTGACCGTGGGAATCGCCATCTTCCTCACCATCTTCGTGATGGCCCCCACCTTCTCCGCCATCAACGAGCACGCCCTGAAGCCGTATTCGGAGGGGAAGATGGGCTTCTTCGAGGCGGCCCAGGTCGCCGGCAAGGACCTTTCCAGGTTCCTCCTGCGCCAGACCCACGAGGAGGACCTCCAGCTCGTCTACGAGATCTCCCACGCCAAGCCTCCGGCCACGGCGGAGGACGTTCCCTTCCACCTCCTGGTCCCCGCCTTCGTGCTCTCCGAGCTCAAGACGGCCTTCCAGATGGGTTTCCTTCTCTACCTTCCTTTCCTGGTCATCGACATCGTGATCGCCAGCATCCTGATCTCCATGGGGATGTTCACCCTTCCGCCCGTGATCATCTCCACGCCTTTCAAGATCCTTCTTTTCCTGCTCGTGGACGGGTGGGGCCTGGTGATCCGTTCGCTCACCCAGAGTTTCTTCACAACATGAGAAAGCGGGAGTCCGGAAATGAATGAACTCATGGTCGTGGACATCGGGCGGGCGACCCTGCTCACCGCCCTCAAGATCGTCACCCCCGCCCTGGTGGTGGGGATGATGGTGGGGTTGCTGGTCAGCCTCTTCCAGGCGGTCACCTCCCTCCAGGAGCAGACCATGACGCTCGTGCCCAAGATGCTGGCCGTGGCCCTCACCCTGATCGTCCTCCTCCCCTGGATCCTCCAGGTCCTGGTGGATTTCGCCCGGTCCATGATCCTGCTTATGGGAAACCTGGGAGGCTGAACCGGTGGAGACCGCCCTTCTCGCCTTCCTGCCCGGGGCCCTGCTCATGATCTTCCGCGCCGGCGGACTGATCATGGGGCTCCCCGTCCTGGGAAGGAGGGGGGATTCCCGGTGGCCCAGGATCGTCCTGGCCGTTGGGATGGGGGCGCTCCTCTACCTGCCGAGACCGGTGATCGTGCCCCTTCCGGCGAATTTCTTCCTTTTCGCCCTCATGGCGGTCCGGGAGGTCCTGGTGGGGCTGCTTCTCGGGATGGGGCTGAACACGCTCTTCGGCACCCTCGTGGTGGCGGGGGAGATCATCGGCCAGAACATGGGGCTCAACATGTCCCGGGCCATGGATCCCGACACGGGGGACCAGGGGGTGGTCCTCTCCAAGTTCCTGGAGACCATGGGGCTTATCCTGTTCTTCAAGCTCAACGGCCATCTCCTGGCCTTCAGGATCATCGCCGCCGTAAACAACGTCCTTCCCCTGGGGGCACCCTTCGATCCCTCCCGGGCCCTCAAGGGATTCACGGCCCTTACGGACGCGATCTTCACCAACGGAATGTCCCTGGCGGCCCCGGTGTTCGCGGTGATGCTGCTCATGATGCTGGCCCTCCTGGTGGTGGGAAGGGCGGTCCAGCAGATCAACATGATGGAATTCGCCTTCGCCCTCCAGATCGTCATCGGGCTCATGGGATGCGTGGTGTTCATCCCAAGGGTCCTTCCCCACGTGGAAGAGATCTTCCAGCAGATCGCGGCGGCCACCATCCACCTGGTGGCGCCCTTTTAGGATTTGCCCATGCCGGACGAGGAAAAGACCGAAAAAGCGACTCCCAAGAGGAGGGAGGAGGCCAGGGAGAAGGGCCAGGTGGCCCGGAGCCAGGATTTCTCCATGGCCGTCCTCATGATGGCCACGGCGGCCCTGCTCACCATCCAGGGCCCCCGGGTGGCCTCCCTCCTTCTCTCCAACATGAGGGAGTTCCTGGGAGGGACGCCGCTCAAGCACTTCGGTCTTCCCGAAGCGGTGGGGATCCTCAAGCGCGTCGCCGTCCTGGTGGGGCTGGTGGTGGGCCCCCTCGCCGCGGGGGTCCTCCTGGTGGCGCTCGTGGCGGGCGTGATCCAGGTGGGGTTCCGGATCACGCCCAAGGCCCTGGAGTTCAAGCCGGAGAAGTTCAATCCCGTGAGCGGGATGAAGCGGATCTTCAATGTCCGCGGCGTCATGCGCATGCTTTTCTCCGCGGCCAAACTGGTCGTGATGGGCCTGGTCCTCTGGTTCACCCTCCGCGGGGATTTCGGGACACTCCTCAACCTGAGCAGGGTGGACATCCCCGTGGCGGCGGGCGTCATGCTGGATTCGGTCCTCCGCCTCCTCTGGGTCGTGGCTTCCGTGCTCTTCGTCCTGGGAGTGGGAGACCTGGTCTACCAGAAATGGCAGCACGCCCGGGACCTGCGCATGACCAAGCAGGAGGTCAAGGACGAGCAGAAGAACGCCGAGGGAGATCCCCTCATCAAGGGGCGGATCCGCCAGGCCCAGAAGAGGATGGCCCGGCTCCGCATGATGCAGGAGGTTCCCAAGGCGGACGTGGTCATCACCAACCCGACCCACGCGGCGGTGGCCCTCCAGTACGACCAGGAGGTCATGGCCGCCCCGAGGGTGGCGGCCAAGGGATGGAACGAAGTGGCCCTGCGGATCAGGGAGATCGCCGCGGAGAACGACGTCCCCCTCTACGAGGACCCTCCCCTGGCCCGGGCCCTCTGCCGCTCCGTGGATGTGGGGGACGAGGTGCCGGTCAAGTTCTACCAGGCCGTGGCGGCCGTGCTCTCCCACGTCTACCGCATGACCGGAAAATACGCCGAAGTGAAGGGAGGAGGCGGGAATAGATGACGACCCTGGGCAATCCCCTGGCCCTTGCGGGCCCTGGTCCGGGCAACCAGGTCTCCCGGGCCACCCTCTTCCTCGCCCTGGGGGTGGTGGCGATCCTCATCATCCTGATCGTCCCCCTGCCCCCCTTCCTTCTGGACATCCTGATCTCCTTCAACATCGGGCTTTCCTTCCTGATCATGCTGGTGATCCTCAACATCTCCAGCCCCTTGGAATTCCACACTTTCCCGAGCCTCCTCCTTTTCACGACTCTCTTGAGGCTCTCCCTCAACGTGGCCTCCACCAGGCTCATCCTCCTCTACGGAAACCCGGGGACGGTGATCAAGGCCTTCGGCGATTTCGTCGTCGGGGGCAATTACGTGGTGGGGATGGTGGTCTTTCTCATCCTGGTGATCATCCAGTTCGTGGTCATCACCAAGGGCGCCACCAGGATTTCCGAGGTGGCGGCCCGGTTCACCCTGGACGCCATGCCGGGCAAGCAGATGGCCATCGACGCCGATCTCAACGCCGGGCTGATCACCAACGAGGAGGCCATCGAGCGCCGGGACCGGATCCAGCGGGAGGCCGAGTTCTTCGGGGCCATGGACGGGGCCAGCAAGTTCGTCCGTGGCGACGCCGTGGCGGGCTTGATCATCACGGCCATCAACATCGTGGGCGGAATCCTGGTGGGCTGGCTCAACCGGGGCCTGGCCCCCCTCCAGGCCATGCAGATCTACACCATCCTCACCGTGGGGGACGGCCTGGTGAGCCAGATCCCCTCGCTGGTGCTCTCCACCTCAGCCGGCGTGCTGGTCACCAAGGCCGCCACCAAGGAGGCCATGGCCGGTGAGGTGACCCGTCAGTTTACGGCCCAGCCGAGAGCGATCCTCTCGGCCGCGGGGCTTCTCCTTCTCCTTGGGTTGATCCCAGGCCTTCCCTTCCCTCCCTTCGCCGTCATGTCGGCGGTGCTGTTCGCGATCTGGCTGGGAATCAAGAAGGAGGGCGAGGAAGAGGAAGCCCGGGAGAAGGCCGCCCAGGAGGCGGAGGAGCGGGCCCTTCCCCCGGGCGGCCCGGCCCCCACGGTGGACGAGGTTCTCCAGGTGGACCGGTTGGGGATCGAGATCGGCTACAGGCTCATCGGGCTCGTGGAGCCCGGCGAGGGGGGCGGCCTGCTGGAGCAGATCGGCAACATGCGCAGGCAATTCGCCTCCCGCACGGGGGTGATCGTCCCCCCCATCCGGGTGAAGGACAACATCCAGCTCCAGCCCAACAGCTACCGCATCCTCCTGGGCGGCCAGGAGGTGGGAAGGGGAGAACTCCGGGCCGGCCACTACCTGGCCATGAATCCGGGAGGGGGGGATGTGGAGATCGAGGGCATCGAGACGGTGGAGCCCGCCTTCGGGCTTCCGGGAAAGTGGATCACCGCCACCAACAAGGCCCAGGCGGAGCTTTCCGGGTATACCGTCATCGACGCCGTCTCCGTGCTGGTCACCCACTTGACGGAGATCCTCAAGAGGCACGCCTTCGAACTCCTCACCAGGGACGACGTGAAAGCCATGCTGGACGCCCAGAAGAAGTTGACCCCCGCCGTGGTGGAGGAGGTGGTGCCCGGGCTTCTTACGGTGGGCCAGGTCCAGAAGGTCCTGGCGTCGCTCCTCAAGGAGCAGGTCTCCATCCGGAACCTGGGCCTCATCCTGGAGGCCCTGGCCGACGGGGCCATGGAGACCAAGGACCTGCGGTCCCTCACCGAGGAGGTGAGGCGCCGGCTGGCCCGGTCCATCGTGGAGCCCTTCCTGGACGAAGAAGGGACCCTTTGGGCCGTCACCCTGGACCAGACCCTGGAGCGCACCATGGCGGACGCCGTGGTGGCCCGGGGAGGGGACCTCTCCAACCTTCCTCCCGGGTTCCTGGGAAAGCTCGTCGATTCCGCCGCGGCGGAACTCCAAAAGGCCATCCAGTCCGGCCACGAGCCCGTCCTGCTCACCAGGGCGGCCCTCAGGCCCTTCCTGGCCGAGACCCTTCTGGCCGCCGTGCCCGGCGGGGCCGTCCTTTCCTACCAGGAGGCGGCGGTGGCCCGGAAGATCGAGAGCATCGGGACGGTTCGGCTCGAGACCGCGGGGGTTAGTTCATGAGAATCACCACCTTCAAGGGAGGGACCGTTTCGGAGGCCTTGAAGAAGGCCAGGGAAGGGGCCGGGCCGGAGGCCCTGCTCGTGGAGACGCGGAGGGTGCCCGGAGGGGCCGAAGTGGTGATGGCCCTTCCCGGGGGGCGCCCGGCCCCGGCAGGGCCCAAGCCCGGCCGGCCCGGAAGGGCGGGCCGGAAACCGGCCCTTCCCCCGGGCCTTCAGAAAGCGGTGGACCGGATGAAGTCGGCGGGCCTCACCATCCCGGTGAGGAAGGCCGTGGCCGAGGCCCTGGAGGGGTGTGATCTCTACCTGGACGAGCCCGGCGATCCCTCGGTCCTGCCCGCGGCGGCCCGGATCCTGGGAGGGATGTTGAAGAGGCTGGAGATTCCCGGGCCCAGGGCGCGGGTGACGGCCCTGGTGGGTCCCACGGGGGTGGGGAAGACCACCACCCTGGCGAAACTGGCGGGCCGGGCGGCCGTGGAGGAGGGGCTGGACGTGGCCTTCGTGACCCTGGACACCTACAGGATCGCGGCGGTGGAACAACTCCGGGCCTTCGCGGACCTGATGGAGGCGCCCTTGAGCGTGGTCTTCACTCCCAGGGAATTGAAAGAAGCCCTGGCGCGGTTCAAACACGTGGACCGGGTTTTCATCGACACCCCCGGGAGGGGGCCCATGGACGTGAGAAGGGTCAAGGAAATCCGGGCCCAGCTGGCCGGGGCGGGGGTGAAGTCCCTGCTCGTTCTCCCCGCCGGGGCGAGGATCGGGGACCTCCGGGCGGCGGGAAGGACCTTCGGGATGTTGAAGCCCGCGGGTCTCGTGATCACCAAGTGGGACGAGACCACCGCGCCCGGGGGGGCGGTCTCCTTCTCGCTGGAGACGGGCCTGCCCCTGGCGTGGGTGACGAACGGCCAGGAAGTTCCCGACGACGTGCACCCGGGGGAGCCGGCCCGCGTGGCCCGGGCCCTCCTCCTGGGCGAGACTTTCGAGGAGAAGAAATGAAGGAACAGGTCTTGGGGGGGGACCAGGCGGCGGGCCTGAGGCGCAGGATCCAGGGGTTGCGGAAGGCCGGGAAGGCCGGGCCGCGCCGGGGGGGACGTCCTCCCGTCCTGGCGGTGGCCAGCGGCAAGGGAGGAGTGGGCAAGACGGTCCTCTCCGTGGCCCTCTCCCTGGCCCTGAGAGAAGGGGGAAAGCGGGTCCTCCTCCTGGACCTGGACCCGGGGCTCGCCGACGCGGACATCCTTCTCGGGGTGCATCCCGAGAAGACCATGGAAGAGTGTTTCGCCGCGGGCATCCCCTTGTCCGAGGCCTTGATGGAGGGACCCGGGGGGCTTCTCCTTCTTCCAGGCGGTTCGGGCATGGAGGAGGAGGCCGAGCCGGGAGGGTTCGAGAGGGT
>JALUZX010000309.1 GCA_027011425.1 Planctomycetota bacterium | reverse complement strand
GACCCCCACGGCGGCGTCCTCCACCACCACGCACCGCCCGGGGGGAAGGTCGAGCCTCCGGGCCGCCTCGAGAAAGACCTGGGGGTCCGGTTTGCCCCGTTCCACGTCCTCAGCGGAGACAAAGGTCTCCATCTCGCGACCGAGCCCGGTGACTTCCAGCATGAGTTCCACGTTGGCCCGGGGTCCGGAGGAGGCCAGGGCCAGCCGGAATCCCGCCTTCTCCAGGGCCTCCACGAGTTCCGCCGCCCCCGGCGCCGGCGCCAGCCGCTCCCGGGCCAGGGCCCGGTAGATCTCCTCCTTGCGCTTCCCCAGGACGGCCTTGCGCTCCGGATCCAGGCCGGGCCCGAGAAGTTCCTCCAGGATCTCTTCGTTCCGCATACCGAAGACCCGGTCGAAGAAGGAGTCATCCATGGGGCGCCCCGCCTCCCGGGCGAGCCGCTTCCAGGCCTCCCTGTGGATGGGCCCCGAATCCACCAGGACCCCGTCCATGTCGAAAAGCACGCCCTTTTGCTCCATCAGGTCTCCTTCACGAAAGAAAGGGAATCCCCTCCACCGGACAACTGAGCCACCACGTGGCAATGCCTGCAGGCCGCAAACGCTTCCCCCGAGGCCAGCCGCTCGCGGAGTTCCCTGTAGGGCGCCCCGTTCCAGAGGGCGGAGGCCTTTTCCTCCTTCACGCTCCCCATCCCGTGGGGAAAGGTGGGGGTGTCACAACAGAGGACATCCCCGTCGTAGTGGATCCAGGTCTCCTTCCACGCGTAGGGGCAGGGCACGGCGGGCCCGGAGAGGATCCTCGAATTCCAGGCCCGGATCTCCTCGGGCGTGGGGAGCTTTGGGGCTTCCTTTGGTTTATCCGAAGAGTTCCCTTTCCCGGCATCTTCTTGTGCCTTCCCTTCCAGCGCCGGGTCTCCCTCGCCTCCCCTGGCGACGATCTCCCGGGCTTCCTCCCGGCTCACGAACGGGTCCTCCTCGCCCTCGGCCGGGGGCGGGTAGGGGGCCGGAAGATGAAGGCGGATGCCCAGGTCCCGGGCGCGCCGGCGGGCCTCCTCCATTTGGGCCGCCCCAAGCCGCCTGTGGCGCACCAGGCTCTGGATGGAGAGCGCCGCGGGGACCACCACGTGTTCGGCGTAGAGGGCGTCCACCCCCAGTTCCGCCGCCAGGGAAACCCAGTCGGGGAGTTCCTCGATGTTTTCCCGCATCATGACGAAGTTGAGCCAGACCTCGGGCCCCTTCCCCAGGCGGGCCCGCTCGGCCAGCAGGGACCGGATCCCGTCCAGGACCCTCTCCCACCCGGCGCCCTTTCGGATCCGCTCGAAGGTATCCTTGGTGGCGGCGTCCATGGAGACGTGGAGAAAGGCCACGTTTTCCAGGACCAGGCGGCGAATCTTCTCCAGCCCGAGAAAGACGCCGTTGGTGGTGATCCTGTAACGCACGCCGTATCGTCCGCCCAGCTCGAGTTCTTCCTCGATGGGCCCCGCCGCCAGGGGCTCCCCGGAGACCGAGAGGGCCACCTCGTCGGCGGCGGGAAAGAGGTCCTCCGCCAGGTCCCGGAAGATTTCGATGGGCATGTCCGGGTAGGACATGTTGGCGCCTGGTTCGAACTGCTTGAAGCACAAGGGGCAGGCCAGGTTGCACTTGTGGGTGTTGTTGACCGTGACCTTCACGGGGAGGGCGCGGCAGACCGCCGGCCGTTCCCGGACGTCCAGGCGGGAGAGTTCCATGTTCTTTCGCTTGAGATCCTCGTAGGGGCGTTTACCCATCCCGCTCTTCCTCCTTGGGGGCGGCCCCTGCAGGGCCAACCTTTGCGTCCCGGGACCGCCTGGACAGCGCAGCTTGCCGCATTTCCTCCACGTGGTTGAATTCCTCGAAGAGGAAGAAAAAAGCGAACCAGTAGATCACCATGGAGCCGGCCAGGGTGCCGGCGATCCATGCCTTCCTGGGTGGAACCCTGAGGAGGGCGCATCCCCGGACGGCCAGGTAGAGGTGAAAGAACTTGACCAGGGGAAGGGCCACAACGAAGGCCGCCATGTTGAGCCAGGGAGAATCCCGGTTCGGGGCGGCGAAGAAGAAGAGCACCCACCAGGCAGCCTCGGTGAAGAAGAACCCCTTGAGGACCAGGCGGCGCTCGAACCAGAGATCTTTGCTCCGCCAGCCAAGGATCACCACGAGAAGTCCCGCCAGGAGGGCCCAGGGGACCCAACCCGCCAGCAAGAGAAATCCTCCCGCCAGTCGGGCCGGAAGGGATCCAACCCGGCTGGTAAAGAACTCCGCCGAGGGAAGGGCCCTCTCAACAACCAGCAGGGAGGGGGTGTGGACGAAGGCCAGGAAATCATACTTCCCTTCGATGGCGGCCGGATCCGTGCCCCGAAGGGCCAGCACGAAGGGAAGGAGGTTGAGAAATGCCGCCGTAATGAGGGCTCCGAAGCCCAGAAGGAAAGCCTGGGACCGGGAGTAGGGCCTGCGCGCGCCGAAGCTTTTGGTGCCTGTGCCGTCCATGATGCGTGGGTTTCCTGGAGAGGAAGCAAGGATACCCCAGGAAGGGGGAAGGTCCCCAACCATCTTCCCCCGCGGCGCAGACCCTTGCAGGGGACGCATGCAGGGGACGCCCAAGGGACGGCGCGAAGCGACGTCCCGACGGTCGTGCAAATGGGTTCCTGGAACTCCCGCCCCCCCCAACACCAGGGATCCTTCCCTGTCCGACGTTCGCATGGGTCGCCTCCGGCGACCCATGCTCCGGCGGACTCTTCACGGCTTTATGAAGCTCCCGGGAAGTTGTGTTCCCCCCCATCTCGTGAAGAGCACGCCCGAGGGACGGCGCGAAGCGACGTCCCGACGGCCTGCCCCCCCATCTCGTGAAGAG
>JALUZX010000308.1 GCA_027011425.1 Planctomycetota bacterium | reverse complement strand
GGGAAAAGAAGCTCCGGCAGCCCCCGTCCCGGGGGTGGAGGTCGAAAGAGAGGCCCCGCCCCCGGTGGGAAGGGTTTTCTCCGGAGGGGAAGAGAGAGGGCCGCCGAAAAGAAAGTTCCAGGTCAGGTAGAAGAGGACCGAGGCGAGAAAAGAGATCAGAAACCACTTCATACCCCCAGGCTCCCAGAAAACCCTCCCTCCGTCCAGGGCGTCCCTACTTCAACCTCTTCAACAGTTTCTCCAGGCGGGCCAGGTCGGAGGGCTTCTCCACGGCGGCGAAGACCGTGTCGTCGCCGGCCACGGTTCCGGCAAGGCCGGGCGGGGCGAGCCTGTCCAGGGCGAGGCCCACTCCCGGCGCCTCTCCGGGAGGCGTCAGCAGGATCAGGAGGTTGGGCTCGGAGCGCCGGATTCCCAGAAGGTTTCCGGCGATCCGTTCTTTCAGGGGGTTCTTACGGGACTTCTCTTTTGACGGGAGTGCGTATTTCCCGTCCACCTTCACCAGACCCAGGGCCGCGATGTCCCGCGAGACCGAGGCCTGGCTCACGGTGAAGCCCTCCTCTTTCAAGGCCCGCGCCAGGTCTTCCTGGGTCCGTAGTTCCCTGGTCGCCACGAGGGAGAGAAGGACCTCCCGCCTCTTCCTGGTGGATCTCATCCTTCCAGACCTCCCCGTGCCGCCAGGGAATCCAGGGCCTCCCGGAAGGCATCTCTTCTGGACCGGATCTTCTCCTCCCTGGCGGAAAGTTCTTCCTCGATCCTTTCCCACGCGGGCGCGCCCGCCCCGCCGGGGTATTTCCGGCTCTCCAGGATTTCCGAGGGGGACAGCCCAGGAACTTCTCCTCCGGATTTGACGATCTCCGCCGTCTCCCTGTAGGCGTCGCGGAAGGGGGTCCCCTCCCGGACCCTCCTCAGGGCCTCGTCGGTGGCGAGGATCGGCCCCTTCACGGCCCTCTCGCAGGCCTCCCGGTCCACCTCCAGGGCCGGAACGGTCTTGCTCACGGCCCCGAACATCCGGAGCGCCAGCTCCACGCCTTCCATAACCGGCCCCTTGGTGAGCTGGAGGTCCCGGTGATACCCGCTGGGAAGCTTGGAGCACACCGCCATGGCCTGGAGGAGGAGCCCTTCCAGAACCCCAGCATTGGCCCGGGTCAGCTCGAAGAGGTCCGGGTTCCGCTTCTGGGGCATGATGCTGGATCCCGTGGCGAAGACCTCAGGGAGCCTGAAGAAACCGAATTCCTCGGAAGTATAGAGGATCACGTCCCAGGAGAGCTTGGCCAGGTCGTAGCCCGGCCCCCAGAGGGCCTGGAGGACCTGGGTCTCCAGCTTCCCCCGGGAGGGCTGGGCGGCCGTCACGTTGAGCTGGACCGCGGAGAACCCGAGAAGCCGGGCGGTCTTCTCCCTGGGCAGGGGAAGGGGGACGCCGTAGCCCGCGGCGCTCCCCAGAGGCGAACGGTCCGCCACGTCCAGGGCGGCTTCCAGGGGAAACAGGTCCTCCAGGAGGGCCTCGGCGAAACCGGCGGCCCAGAGCCCCACCGAGGAGGGCATGGCCCGCCTCTGGTGGGTATACCCGGGAAGGACCACGCCGGCGTGGGACTTACCGAACCGCACCAGGGCCCGGACGGTCTCACCCAGGGCCTCCATCACCCGGAAGAGGGCGTCCTTGAGAAAGAGCCGCAGGTCCGCGAGGACCTGGTCGTTCCGGGAGCGTCCGGCGTGGACCTTCCTGCCGAGGGGTCCCAGTTTCGCGACCAGGTATTTCTCCAGGGCCGAGTGGACGTCCTCGTCCTCCGGGCCGGGAGCGAAGGAGCCTTCCTCCGCCTCCCGCAGGGCCTCCGCCAGGGCCCGGTGGAGGGCGCGCCCTTCCTCCCGGGAGAGAATCCCGATCTCCGTGAGCCCGGCGGCGTGGGCCATGGTGCCCAGGATGTCCCAGGGCAGAAGGCGTGCGTCCAGCTCGCGGTCCTTTCCTACCGTATAAGCATCCAGGTCCGGGTCGAGAGGGCTGTCCCCTCCCCACAAGGTTCCCTTCATGAGAGATACTCCCGGGCGATACGGAAGAAGATCTCCTCCGCCTCCGCCTCTTCTTCCAGGGAAATGTTCTCGTCCTTGGTGTGGGAGAGCCGGGAATCCCCGGGTCCCAGCTTGAGGGCGTCCGTCTTCCCGAGCCATACCCAGTCCGAGGCGGTGGGGGAACCGAAGGGTTCCGCCCCGGGAAGGACCTTCCGGACCGCCTCCAGGAGCCTGGAGTCGGAAGGGGTCTCCACGGGCCGGAGCCTGTCGGAGAGGACCTTCACCTCCCCCTCCAGGGCCTCCGAGACCTTCCGGGCGATCTCTTCGTGGGTCCAGGCCGGGGTGGTCCGGACGTCCACCACGCACCGGCACTCCGGGGGCGTCAGGTTCCGGGCGATCCCCCCCTCGATCATGGTGGGGGTCAGGGAAATCCCCCCCAGGAGGGGGTGTTTTCTCTCGAACCGGATTTCGGAGAGCCTGAGCAGGTCCCGGGCGGCCCGCTCGATGGCGTTGGGCGGTTTCTCAGGCAGGTCCGCGGCCCATCCGGCGTGGACCTGCTCCCCCGTCCACTGGAGGGAGAGGATCATGAGCCCCCTCTGGGCCACGCAGGGACGAAGGGAGGTGGGCTCTCCCACCAGGGCCGCCTCGGGAAGGCCGATCTCTTCCAGGAGGGCCGGCATGGTGGTGTCCCGGGTCTCCTCGCAGAAGGTGGCGAGAAGGAGGAGTTCCCCCCGGGCGGGCCCTCCCGCGGCGGCCAGGCGAGCGGCGGCGGCGGCCATGGCGGCCACCGAGGCCTTGGCGTCCACGGCGCCCCGCCCGAAGAGGCGGCCCTCCCGGACCTGGGCCCCGAAGGGGTCCACGG
>JALUZX010000307.1 GCA_027011425.1 Planctomycetota bacterium | reverse complement strand
TGTGAAGAACAGGGTCAATGCGGCGGCGATCGGAGCAGGTGAACCGCGTCCGCCAAGGCCTGGTCCGCAACACCTGCCAGGACCAGCCATCCCAGCCAAAGGCCGAGCGGTAATGCCAGAGACAGGATGGGAACGGCAATTCCCGATCTTCTCATTTTTCCCGCCTTCCGGCGGGGAGGAAAAGGGGCGGAGGGCGGAAGCCCGGGAGGCGCTTTTTCAGGAAAGCCAGTCCCGCGGGGGTGAGCCGGAAATCCAGTTTTTCCGGGTTCCGGAATCCCGGGTTCTTCCCGAGGAAGAGATTGGGGCCGATCCTTCCCCACTTCCGGGCCGCCGCGGCGATGTTCAGTCTGCCCGAGGCGAAGATTACGTTGTTCCGGATCGTATCGTGCTTGGGAGCGCCGGGATCGTCGTCCAGGTAGTGGAGCAGTTCAGGGTATCTCTTCCGCCAGGGATCTTTCTTGTAGGGCATGGCGGCGAGCCGCCTGCGCATGATTCCTCCCGGGCCCACGGCGGCCCTCATCCAGTCCAGGCCCCGGGCGTCGAGCTGGATGGAGCGGGGACAGTGGGAAATCACGTTGTCCTCCACCACCAGGTCGCGGCCACCTCCGAGGAGCATGGCTCTCTGAACCCGGTGGAAGACATTTCCCCTCACCTCGATGCAGCTGGCCGCGTCGTCCAGGTAGACCCCCTGGGCGCCGTGGTCGGAGAGGCCCGAGATGTGGTGGAAGAAGTTGAAGCGGATCTTGTTGCCCCGGGCGGTCCAGTCCCTTCCGGTGTACACGGCCCCCACGTCGTCGCACTCGTAGCAGAGGCGGAAGAATTCGTTTTTTTCGATGAGGCACTCGTTGGCGGCGAAAAAGAGGATGCCCGCGTGGGGGCCTTCGTGGATCCTGCAGGAGACGACCCTCTGGCCCACACCGGTCATCTTCACCCCCGGCTTGTAGGTCCGGCCCAGGCGGGCGAAGTGGTGGATGTCGCAATCCTCCACGAAGTTGTTCCCCGGCGTGAGCGTCTTCCGGTCCCCCCCGTCCAGGACCACCCCTCCCTCGCCGGTGTCATGGATCGAGCACTTCTTGAGGCCGCAACGCCGGCACATCTTGTCGATCACCACGGCCCGGTCGCCCAGGTTCTCGAAGACGCAGGAAGAGAAGGTGACGTCCTTGGCCGCAAAGAGCCGCGCCCCGTCCCCCCGGGCGAAGGCGAAGGTGAGGCCCTGGAAGCGGACATGGTAGGTCCATTTCAATATCAGGAGAGGGATCTTCAAAAGCGAGAGAGTGATCCTCGCCCCTTTCATGGGCCCCGGCGGGATGAGGTAGAGTTTCCTTCCTTTCCGGTAGATCCAGTATTCGCCCGGGCTGTCCAGTTCCTCGGGGAGGTTCAAAGCGAAGAAGCGGGCGCCCTCGTAGAAGCCGTAGTGGTGGGGCCGGGCCGTGACGACCAGGCCGGTCTCCGGGTCCAGGCGGGCCACCCGGATCCGCTCGTCCGCCCAGTTCCAGCGCCAGTATCCGTGGAGCCAGATCTCCCCGGAGGGATCCCAGTTCCTGGTCCGGCTGGGATCGATGAAGAATTTTCCAGGCCTGTGTTCCTTTTCGCTTCCCCTGTCCAGGACTTTCAGGACCTTGGAAAACCCCCGGTCGGGCCAGCGCGCCAGCGCCAGGGGGCGGCCGTCGAAGAAGACCTCCGCCGGGGCCAAGGGGACGGGGAGGTTCATGCCCCGGTCCGCCAGGGTCCCGAGATCGGCCGCGCCCAGGCGGCCCAGGTCGGCCCGGAGGATCCGGGAGCGGGCTTTCTTGGGAAACCGGGACCGGAGGGGGTCCTTCCCCAGGGGCCGGAAGGCCGAAGGCGGGAGGTCGATTCCGCCCGAGACCAGGACCTTTCCGCCGGGCAGGGCCCGCCAGGTCACGGGGGCGCCGGGCTTTCCCCCGCTACGGTTGTTCATCCAGAGGGTGCGGGTGAGGCGGTAGACGCCCGGCTGGATCCAGACCACCGCCCCGGCCCGGTTCTTCATGGCCTGGATCCGGGCCAGGGCCCCGTGCAGGGTGGCCAGGGGCCGGTCCCTGGTGCCCGGGTCGGCGTCCCTACCCTTGGGGGAGACGTAGATCTCCCGCCTCTGCGGGGGCGCGGCCCGCCCGGAAGAGAGGGGAAGGAGCAGAACAAGGAAGAGCGGGGCCCGGAACCAGGAGGATCCGGTTCTGGAGATGGACATGGTCAAAACTCCCGCAGGGATTCGTGCATGCCTTTGTGGACTTCCTGCCACCGGTCCGGGGCCGCCTCGCCGTAACGGTCCCGGAACCGGCCCGGCGCCTGATTCTGTAATACCCTGTGGCGGTATCGATGCAGAGGCCTTTCAGGGTCGTCTCCATGGAGCCTCCCGGGCCCGGGAAGGTGGCGATGGATCCATGAGAACCCGCCCCGGTCCGGCCCTCAAGGAAGAAACCCCCCGCGCCGGGCCTTTCCCGGAAAAGAGGGACTCCCCGGCTCTCCTTGGGCTACCATGGGTCCCCATGACCTGGGAGCTGAGAAGGCATCCCCTCCGGGGGGAATGGGTGGTGGTGGCCACCCACAGGCAGGACCGGCCCTGGCAGGGGTTCCGGGCCGATTCGGAGGATGCCTCCCCGCCTCCTTTCGACCCGGAGTGTCCCTTCTGTCCCGGAAACGCCAGGGTGGGGGGGGCGAGGAACCCGGACTACCGGGGGGTCTTCGCCTTCGACAACGACCGTCCCTGCGCGGGGGAAGAGGCGCCCCCTCCGGGGCCGGCCCCGGGCGGTCCCTACCGGACCCGCCGGGCTCTCGGCAGGAGCCGGGTCCTTTGCTACCACCCAAGGCACGACCTTTCTCTCGCGCGGATGAGAGAGGAAGAGGTCTTCCGCGCG
>JALUZX010000306.1 GCA_027011425.1 Planctomycetota bacterium | reverse complement strand
GGCGGGACCGGGCCCTCGATCCGTGAGATCCGGCGTTTCCTGGCCGAACTCTAGCGGAAAAGGGACTTTCCGGGGCCCTGGGAGGGTTGCGGGCCTCCCCCGGACTCCTTACCATGGTTTTTTCGAATCCCATCCATCGACCCATTTCTCAAAAGGAGGGACCATGAGAAGATTGGTCGTTCTCTCCGCGGTTCTGGGGCTGGCCTCTTTTGCGCCATGCCAGAAAGTCAACGAATTCCACATCTTTGACGGCACGACGGAATTCACCTCCCGGGGCTCCATCGGCGGCACGGAAGGCGAGATTCTGAACAAGGTTCCCAAGGCCAACGTGGGGGGGCTCAAGCTGGCCCTGGGAATGGGCTACCACATCCAGGATCAGAACCAGGCGACCCGGGAGATCTACTACCTGATCATCCGGAAAGCCGACAAGAACGGGAAACCCGATGTTTCCAAGAGCGGGCTGATCTACAAGGAAGGTCCCTATTCCGTGGGGGGCAGCGGTTCCGGCGTGAGAGCCTGGTATATGCGGACCATGTTCAAAAGGCCCGTGGTCCTTCCCGACGACACCTTCTTCTACGGGATCAAGTGTCCCCCCACCACGGGATGGGCGAACGGGAAAGACGGTTTCTCCATCCACGTGAGCGTGAGCTGGCCCAAGAACTGCGGCGAACATCCCCGCCTGGGCTTCAATCCTCACATGGCCTGGCAGGTCCCCTACGCCAACGGCAAGCCCAGTGCACCCAACGAGACCACGGATATCCGTTCCTACTGGATGTCCCTCCTCGTTGGCGGGCCCGTTCTCCAGCCTTTCACGGTGGATCCCAGCGCGCCTCCTTCCCAGAAGTGTAAGAAGGGGATCAAGGACCTGGGGTTCGCCGCCTTCTGGCCGGACCTGGTGGACCTGGAGAAGTACGGCTACAAGGCCCAGTTCGGCTGGAGAGTCCGGGCCGCCACCTTCCCCAACGGGCTGGGGTTGGCTTTCGTCTCGAGCAAGCTTCTCCCCAAGCCCATTACCACCCCTTACGGCTCTTTCTACCTCCTTCCCTCGGACAGGTGGTTCCTGATCGTCGGCGGGCTTTCCGTCCGGGTCGGTTTCTGGGGTGAAGGGGATACGGTCACCCTCAACCCGCCCGATCCAGTTCGGTACGCCATGCTGGGAATGCATCTCTATGCCCAGGGCGTGATGATCGGCAGCCAGGGAAAGACCATCCAGCTCACCAACTGGACAGGAACGAGCTTCTGAAACCTGGAGCGACACAAATCTTTTCTTGTGCAAAGCCCCCTGAAAAGGGGGGTTTTGCATCCCTGGGCAGAAAAAGAGTGGATTGAAGTGAAACGTTTCGGCCTGGCTCTCTGAAAACTTTCAGGAAAGGGCCGGTCTTTTCTCTTCCCATGGAACCTTTACAAACCAATCTCCGTCGTATAATTCCCTGGTTCCAGTCTCCCCCGGGGAAACGGCAGCCTGTGTCTTCAGGCGTGCGGGTTTCTTTTCCGGGAAGGCGGACCCCATTCGTTCGTAGTCCAATGTCACCCTTTTCCCAACCCAACCAAGGAGCAGCCATGAGAAAGATCACGTTGATCGCGGCCGTCATGGGCCTTTCGGCCCTGGCCTACGCCCAGACCCCCAAGCCCAACAAGCTCCATGTCTTCGATGGTTCCACGGAGTACACCTCCCGCGGCACCATCGGGAGCAACGAGGGCGAGGTCCTGAATCGGATCCCCGGGAAGCACTTCGGCTACCTGAGGCCCATTACCCAGGTCCGGTACGTCCTCCAGGACCAGAACACCAAGACGCCGGAGTATTACTCCTTCATCATCCGGAAGGCCGATCCGGCCAACCCGGTAAAGCCCCTGGTCAAGATCGATCCCAAGACCGGCAAGGACCTTGGGATCATCTACGAGACGGGCAAGATGTCCTACTCCGGGAAGGGAAGCGGTTCCGCCGGAGCCTGGATCTTCACCCTGAACCTGCCGAAGCCCGTGATCATTACCAAGGGCACCTTCTTCTACGGGATTCACTTCCGCAACGTCCCGCCTCCGGGCTGGACCAAGGACGGCGGTTCCTGCCACATGAGCGGCGGCTACCCGAGCCCCCGGATCTGCGGCGAGCACTACAGGCTCGGCCACAAGCCCCAGATGGCCTGGTGCGTCACCTACAAGAACGGAAAACCCGATCCCACCACCATCCAGGAGCCCAGCATCAACCGTAGCTTCCGTGTCTGGATCAAGGTTCAGAACCCGGTCCTCCAGCCTTACACCATCGACCCCGCCGCCAAGTGCGCCGCCAAGAAGGGCAAGCCCGACCTGGGCTTCGCCGGACTGTGGCCGGACCTGGTGGACCTGGAGAAATACGGCTACCTGGCCAACTTCGGGTGGCACCTGCGCGAGGTGAACTATCCCAGCGGCATCGGCATGGTCTTCATCGCCAGCACGCAGCTGCCCACGCCCATCACCCTTCCTTACGGCCAGTGGTTCCTCAACCCGGGCGATCCCTGGTTCACCGTCCTTGGCGGCCAGGCCGTGACCCTGAACACCAAGGGTGAAGGCGACACCGCGGCCCTCAACCCGCCCACGGTGGTCCGCCAGCTCATGGTCGGCACCTGGCTCTATGCCCAGGGTGTGGCCATCGACGCCAAGACCGGCGCCTTCGGGCTCACCAACTGGTGCGGAACCAGCTTCTGATCTGAAGTTTCTGGATCCATGAAGGGCCTGCTCCCCGCGGGGAGCGGGCCCTCTTTTTTTGGATTCAAATCCAAGGGAAAGGCTGGAAGGCCGGAAATTGTCTCTTTCCGGGTTTTTCGCGGAACTCTCCCCCCTTTTGGCTCTCCAAGGACCCACAAATTCTGCGGAGGAGGCGAAAAGTTGAAATGTGGGC
>JALUZX010000305.1 GCA_027011425.1 Planctomycetota bacterium | reverse complement strand
GAAATGTTGTGAAGCCCCCGCCGGAACGAGGCCGGATCGGAGATCCGGACTCGTGACGTCGGGGGGCCAGTTTCGACGCACCCACCGAGTCACGAGCTTGACAAGACTTTTGTCGCGTCTGTCAATCTGTGCCCTTTTCAAGTGGTGCGCAAGGCAAAGGCCCCAAACCGGCCCGGTCCGCCCCAGGACGGGAGCTGGGCGTCAGCCCCGCACCCTCCCCTGGCCGCGCCGTTCCCGGCTGAATGCCGACCGTAGGTGCCTTTCCACGCCTTCCCGGCCGCTCGTGGGGTTCCCCCCTGGGCGCGTCCGGATCCCTGACCTTCACCCTTCCCGGCGACCCGGCCCTCATCGGCGCCAGGCTCGCCGCCCAGGCGATTGCGGGTCCCACCGGGCCCCCCCTTCAACCTGGACTTCACGAACGGCCTCTTCCTCACCCTGGGCCAGTGAGGATCCAGGCATCTTTCCGGGGGCCCCCCTTTTCTCTCTCCTTTTCGGAGAGGTAGAATGAAGGTCTCTTCCGGAAAAGGCGCGCCCCTTGCTCCCTGGAGCCCCCTTTCCGGTAGGAGGGAGGGAAATCGCGGTTTCTTCGGCTTCTTTTGAAAAAGGAGGGTCAAGGATGAAAAAGTATTTCTTCGGTCTTCTAGGGCTTTTCGCCCTCTCCTCCCCGCCTCCAGCCCAGAGATTGAAACTCCTGGGAGACCTGAACACCAACGCCTACAAGCTCCATTCCTCCCAACCAAAGGGATACGTCTACGATCCCACACCCGGGGTCTCGCCCGAAAGATTCCTCTCCACGGGAACCCGGGTCTTCTTCCAGGCCGACGACGGTTCCCACGGCTCCGAGCTTTGGGTCTCGGGAACCGCCCCCGGAAGCGTCAGGCTCCTCAAGGACATCGTCCCCGGCCCGGCCGGTTCCAAGCCCGGCCCCTTTTGCCTCTTCCAGGGAAAGGTCCTCTTCGGCGCCCGGACGCCCGGGGCGGGTTGGGAGCCCTGGATCTCCGACGGGACTCCTTCGGGCACCAAGCTCCTGGCCGACCTGGTCCCGGGAAAGGGTGATGGTGGTTTCTACTATCCCGTAATCTTAGGAACCTCTCTCTATTTCTTCGCCAAAACCAACACGAATCCCGTCGTTTATGGACTCTACCGGTACGGCGGAGGAGCCAAGACCCCTGTGCTCGTGAAATCCGGGTTCACCTATCCCTGGTATTTCCCCGTTCCGGCGGGGAAATACATCGCCTTCCTCGGAACGACCGGGAAGAACCAGGGGGCGGTCTGGGTCACCGACGGCACAGCCGGAGGAACGGTTTCCCTGCTTGGATCCACTCCCTCGAAATTCTCCAGTCTCTTCCAATCCCCCGTGGCGTCGGGGAACCTGGTCTGGTTCTCGGCCAAGGACTCCCAGGGATGGGGGATCTGGAAGACCGACGGAAAGACCGCCTCCCTGGTCGGCCGCTTCCATTTCCCCATGCAGGGATGGCTCCCGGCTCACCCCCTGGGGTCCAAGATCGTCTTCGCCGGGGCCGACCCCTCCTTCAACCCCTACGTCCTGGACACCAAAACCGGCAAAGTCTCTCTCCTCAAGAAGATCTCCAACAACTGGGCCCACGGCTTCGACTTCCCCGTCCTCTGGAAGGGATACATCTACTTCGTCGGCGCCGATTCCACGATCCAGCCCTACCCGACCTACTCCCTCTGGCGCACCGACGGCACTCCGAAAGGGACCGTGAAGGTCGTGCCCAAGTGCGGGGGATCCCATTTCGTGGCGGGGGCCAACTACATCTTCTTCCGAGGCGGCGGGTCCATCCTCTGGCGGACCGACGGAACCCCCAAGGGAACCATCCCCCTGGAAAAGCCACCGGGAGGACTTTACGGCACGGCGCCCGGCTATCTCACCGTAGTGGGAACCAGGCTCCTCTACTCTTCGAATGACCCAAAGGTGGGACGGGAACTCTTCGCGAGCGACGGAACCCCCGCCGGGACAAAGCTCCTCAAGGACATCTACCCGGGTTACGACACCTTCGGTTCGGGGGCCAAACTCTTCACGCCGGGGCTTTCCAAGTGCTGGTTCATGGCGGACGACACCAGGAACACCGACCAGAAACAAGAGCTGTGGGTCACCGAGGGAACGGCCGCCGCCACCAGGAAGATCCTCTCCACCAGAATCAACCCGCCCAAGTTCCTCTTCTACCACCAGGACCTGGTCTTCTTCTCCTCTTTCACCAACGGTAAATGGGAACTCTGGCGAAGCGACGGGACCGCCTCCGGGACCTTCCCCTTTTTCAAGTCACCTGATTTCTATTTCAAGTTCGAAAAGCCTCTTTCCCTGGGCGACCGGATTCTCTTCGAGGGACAAACCACCCTTGAAGGCAAGGAACCCTGGGTGACCGACGGAACCGCGAAAGGGACCACCCTTCTAAAGGACCTGGTGCCCGGACCTTATTCCGGGAGATTCGAAGGGGCCGTCCGCCTGGGCCGTGTGGCCGTCTTTCAGGCCAACGACGGGCGGATGGGCAAGACCCTCTGGGTCACCGACGGCACCTCCCAGGGCACAAGGCCCCTTCTTTCCGATCTCAACTGGTGCGCGAACCTGGTGAAACTCGGCGGCCATGTCCTCTTCGAGGGAAGGAAGAACCAAAGCCTTTCCGGCATCGAGGCCTGGATCACAGATGGAACGCCCTCGGGCACCAGGCAGCTCCTGGACCTCTACAAAGGAACAGGTGACGGCCGCTTCCTCCACCCCTTCCGTGTGGGCGGCAAGGTCTTCTTCCTCGGGACGGACGGCTTCAGCGGAGGATCCTATTTTTATTACCTCTATTCCACAAACGGGACCCCCCAGGGCACCCACCGGGTGAGCAACACCCTTTTCACGGGAATCCGGGAGATCGAGGGCGGGGAGAGCCCCTGGGGGATCGCCCTCTCGGGCGGCAAGGCCCTCTTCTGGCCCGTCACCCTGAAAAAGGGAAACAGGGGTCCCTGGATTACCGACGGAACGGCCAAGGGCACCTTCCTCCTCAAGGATTTCGGTAGGTCCTACGGCGCCTGGACGAAGGTTCGGGCCGTGCCCGCCGGAGCCGGCCGGGCCTGGTTCGTCCCGGCCGGTCTTTACGTCCCGCCATTTCCTACCGGCCAGGTCTGGGAGACCGACGGAACGGCGAAGGGAACGAGGAAAGTGCCGGCCCTCCTCACGTCCGGCCTGAAATCCCTTCTCTGGCCCCCCGCGCTGTTCAAGGGAAAGCTCCTTGTCACCATGGACGACCTCCTCCACGGACCGGAACCCTGGCTTGTGGAGGTGGGCGCCACCGCCCGGAGGGTGGGCCGGCCCTCGGGGACGGCCGAACTCGAATCCGGAGATCCGGTCCTGGGTGGAATCTTCCCCCTGGCCTTCAGGGGAGTGCCCGCCGGCGCGCTTCCCCTTCTCATGCTCGGCCTTCCCGGGAAGAACCCCCTCCCCCTCGCTCAGGGCGAAAACCTCTACCTCGACCCGGCGGGGGGGCTCTTCTGGGCCGGGCCCGTCCCGGGGGGCTCCATCCGCTGGACCGTGCCCAACGACCCAGCCCTGGCTGGAGTCCGCCTGGGCGCGCAGGGCATGGTCTTTCCCACGGGGGTTCCGCCCCTGGGCCTGGATCTCACCAACGGCGTCTTTCTCACCCTGGGGAACTAGCAAGAAAGGAGAGTCGAAACCATGAAATCCAAGATCAGTATTTCCGGAACCTTCGCCAGCGCGGCCCTCTCCGCCTCGGCCCTCTTCGCCCAGGCCCTCCAGCCTCCCCGGCTCCTGAAGGACATCGAGCCCGCCCGGCTGGAAGCCCGTTCCTCCAAGCCCCAGGGGTCCTTGTCTTCCTCCTCCTACAGCACCTCCAAGCCCTTCCTGGCCGCGGGAAGCACCTTCTTCTTCACCGCCGACGACGGGATCCACGGCCGGGAGATCTGGTCCAGCATGGGATTCCCCGGAACGACCCGGATGGCCGTGGACATGGTCCCGGGGAGAAACCTGGAAGGACCAGGGGTCCTGACCTGGTTCAAGGGTTACGTCTATTTCGATGGAAGGGACCGGGAGCACGGCACCGAAATCTGGCGCACCAAGGGAACCCCGGCGACGACCTATCTCTTCCAAGACTCTCTCCCCGGAAAGGAGAGCGGCGGTTTCCAGCGCCCCCTGGTGGCCGGAAACCGACTCTGGTTCTTCGCGAGTTCCCCCGGGCGAAACTACGCATTGTTCCGCTACGATGGATCCAATGCCCCCCCTTCTCTCGTAAAAGACGGATTTTCGACGCCCTGGAGCGAACCCATCGCCCTTGGAGGAAGAGTTCTCTTCGGGTGCTCCTCGCCCGGGCGCCCGGCGAGCCTCTGGATCACCGACGGAACCGAGAGAGGAACGAAAGTGGTCCTCCAGGGAAGCTCCACCTCGCCCCACCGCTTCATCCAACCCGTCGCCCTGGGAGGCCGGGTCTACTTCTCCCACCAGGAGGCTCGGGACTGGGCCGTCTGGAAGACCGACGGAAGCAAGGCCCAAAAAATCCTGAACCTGGGAGAGGACTACGCGCCCTGGTCCCCGCAGGTCCTCGGAAAGAAGATCCTCTTCCTGGGCCCCCGGGACAAGTATAGGGCCCGGAACCCCTGGGTCCTGGATACGGCCACGGGGAAAGCCTCCCTTCTCAAGCGGATCCTCCAGAAACCGGGCCGGTACTTCGCCGACCCCGTCCGGATGGGGAACAGGGTCTATTTCACCGTCCAGGATAGACCCTACGGGCCCTGGTCTCTCTGGAGGACCGACGGAACTCCTTCCGGAACGGTCCGGGTGACGGGAAAAGGCCTGTCCGGCACTTCTTCATGGCTCCATCCGACGGTCTCGGGAAACCGGATCTTCTTCCAAGGTTTCGACAGCGCGGGAGGCAAGGAACTCTGGGTCACCGACGGAACGGACAAGGGCACCCTCCGGGTCAAGGACATCGCCCCCGGCGCCGGGTCCTCCAAGCCGGAGAACCTCACACCCATCGGTTCCGGCAGGATCGCCTTTTCCGCCTGGTCCCCGAAGTCGGGCAGGGAGGTCTGGGTGAGCGACGGGACCGCCACAGGAACCTACCTCCTGGAGGACATCTACCCGGGCTTCTACGGAAAGGGTTCGGATCCCGATTCCATGGCCGATTTCTACGGCCGTTGTTTCTTCTCCGCAACCAACACGGCCCATGGAAGGGAACTCTGGGTCTCCGACGGAACCCCGGCCGGCACCAAGATCTTCCATGAATACTACCCCGGCTTCGCCTCGCCCTTTCCCGGCGGCATGTTCACGTTGAGAGAGAAACTCTTATTTATACTATCCGACGGCAACAAGGCAGGGGTCTGGGCGAGCGACGGCACCTTCGCCGGAACGACCCGCATCTCCACCACCCTCCGGAGCTGGAAAGAGAGCCCCTTGGTCCTGGGAGGAAAGGCCTTCCTCTGGGGAGACGACGCCGCCCACGGATGGGAACCCTGGGTCACGGACGGAACGGCCAAGGGGACGATGCTGCTCAAGGACACCCACCCCGGCGTCCAGATCCAGAATTATTACGGCTGGGCGGAAGCGGGAGGTCGGGTCTTCTTCTACAGCGGCGATTCCGGGAAGGTCTCCCTCTGGGTCACGGACCTGACTCCCGCGGGAACGCGCATCGTGGCGAAAGACCTGGGGGCCTGCCGCGGTCTCGTCGCCCTGGGAAACAAGGTCCTTTTCGAAGGAATGAAAGATTCCGCCCACGGGATCGAACCCTGGATCTCCGACGGGACGACATTGGGCACCCATGAATTGCTGGACCTGGCGCCGGGATCCCAGTCGGGCCGGTTCCGCGCCCCCTTCGTCCTGGGAAAAAACGCTTACTTCTTCGGCACCGACGGAAGAACCGTGGCCTCAGGGTATTACGGTCTCTTCCGGACCGACGGCACCAAGAGCGGCACGGCGAGGGTGGGGACGAGGGATTTCCTCCTCTATCCATTCCGGAGCTTCGCCCTCGAAAAGAAAGGCTTCTTCTGGGCCAAGGACGCCTCTCACGGTTTCGAGCCCTGGGTCACCGACGGAACGGCCGCCGGGACCCGGCTGCTTCGCGACCTGGCGCCGGGGCCCGACTCCACCAATCCGACGGCCTTTATGAAAACGGGAAAACGGAAAGGGGTCTTTGTCGCCTACTACCCCTTCGGAGCCCGCAGACTCCTGGCCACCGACGGCACTCCTGGAGGAACGTATTTCGTCCCCGACCCGGGGCCCGGAAAGATTCTCTCCTGCTCGGGCATCCTGGCCTTCTCGGGGGGCAAGGTCTTCTTCGGGGCCGACGACGGCTCCACGGGCATGGAGCCCTGGACCTGGTTTCCAGGCGCCACGGCCCAGGCCGTGGGCTGGAGCCGAGGCGGGGCCCGCCTGGACGGGGAGGACCCGGTCCTGGGCGGGAAATTCCGTCTCACCGTCACCGGCATGGCCAAGGGAACCGCTGGGATCCTGGTCCTGGGCCGGCCTCTTTCCAGGCCTCTCCTACTGGGGGGCGGGGCCGCCCTCTTCCTGGATCCGAGGGCCCGCCCGCTGGCGGGATTCCCCCTGGGCGCGTCCGGATCCCTGGCCTTCACCCTTCCCGGCGACCCGGCGCTCATCGGCGCCAGGTTCGCCGCACAGGCAGTCGTGGGCCCCACCAGGACCCCGCCCTTCCACCTGGACTTCACGAACGGCCTCTTCCTCACCTTGGGGCAGTGATCCACCAGGGTGTCGGATCGTCCGGGCCGGCGGCGGGGCGCCGCCCCGCCTTCCTCAAAAACCCATCCGGGCCTAGAATGGAGCCCGGCGATCCCCCCCGGGATCCATGGCGCCCCCCGGAACAGAACCGAAAAACAGAATCATTCCGCCGCGGAAAAAAAGGAGGGTCAAGACCATGAAAAGAAACCTCTTTCCCATTGCCTCCCTCGCCTTTCTTCTCCTTCCCCTTCCCGGGGCCGCCCAGGGGCCCAGGCTCCTCAAGGACTTGAACACCCTCCCGGACAGAACCCTCTCCTCCTTTCCCGGGGGAACCTCCTACGATCCGGGAAACCTCCAGGGCTGGCCTCGTTTCCTGCCAGCCGGAAACATCTGTTTCTTCAACGCCGACGACGGAATCCACGGAAGGGAACTCTGGGTGTCGGGGAACGCCCCCGGCACGACCCGGATGGTGAAGGACATCTTCCCCGGGCCGAAGGGTTCCGGGCCCGACCATTTCACCCTCTTCCAGGGCAAGGCCTATTTTTCCGCCTTCGATCCCAAGGCGGGAAACGAGATCCAGGTCTCCGACGGAACCGCGGGGGGGACCCATCTTGTGGCGGACATCCTACCCGGCCTGGAAGGGGGAGGGTTCTATTCCGGCGTGGTGATGGGGAAGTCTCTCTACTTCTTCGCCCGCGCCTCCACCGGTCCGGACCGGTTCGGCCTCTTCCGCTACGACGGCGGAACCCGGCCGCCCCGGCTCCTCAAGGGGGGCTTCTCCAAGCCCTGGGCCCAGCCCGTTCCGGCGGGGAACTTCCTCCTCTTCCAGGGAACCACCCCCCAAAGGGGGGCCTCCGCCTGGGTCTCCGACGGGACCGCCGGGGGAACCGCCCTCCTTCCCGGGTTTTCCGGAAGCGGGTATTCCCACTTCTGCGTCAATCCCGTGGCCCTGGGAGGATGGATCTGGTTCTCCGCCGGCGACTCCCAGGGATGGGGCATCTGGAAGACGGCCGGAAAGAAGGCCGTCCTGGTGACACGCCGGCCCCTTTCCTCCTGGGGCTGGATGGGCCCCGTCCCGGCCGGGACGAAGATCGTCTTCGCCGCCGACCCATACGCGGCCAACCCATACGTCCTGGACACGGCCACCGGGAAATGGGCCTCCCTGAACCCCAATCCGACCGGCCGCGGTCCTGGATACGCGGGCCCCGTCTCATGGAAGGGATCCGTCTACTTCCTGCGCTCGGAGGTCGCCGCCGGTTTCCCCAGCTACGCCCTCTGGCGGACCGACGGCACCGTGAAAGGCACGGTCAAGGTCGTCCCGGAATCGATCTTCCCCAACAGGGGATGGCATTCCGCCGCCGTATCGGGCAACTACATCTTCTTCACCGGGGGCTCCATGGCAGGGACCCTCGCCCTCTGGAGGACCGACGGAACCGCCAAGGGAACCATCCCCCTCGAGGCCCAGGGGGGGAACGTGATCCATACCTTCGCCATGAATCTTACCCCTCTCGGGGGGAAACTCCTGTATTCGGCTTACCGCTCGAATACGGGAAACGAACTCTTCGTAAGCGACGGCACTCCCGCCGGGACGGGCCTCCTGAAGGACATCTTCCCCGGAATGGGAACCAAGGGCTCCCAGGCCTCCTTCTTCACCCCAGGCTTCACCCGGTGCTGGTTCACCGCCCAAACCACCCTGTTCTCCCCGGCCCGGGGTCTTTGGACCACCATGGGAACGGCAGGGACCACGGCGGAGATCCTTCCGGGCAAGGGACTCAGCGTCTCGGCTCCCCCGGTCTTCCACGAAGGGATTCTCCTCTTCACCGGGATGGCGCCCGGTAAGAGAGGGTTCTGGCGAAGCGACGGGACGGCCGCGGGAACCTTCTGCTATTATCCAAATTTCGAATTCCAACTGCTTCTCTGGAAACCTCTTCCCCTGGGGGACAAACTGGTCTTCGAGGGAAAGACCTCGCGGGAAGGCGCCGAGCCCTGGGTGACCGACGGCACCGCCAAGGGAACGGCCATCCTCAAGGACATCCTGCCGGGAAGAAAATCCGGAGGGTTCGACGGCGCCGTCGCCCTGGGCAGGACGGTCTTCTTCTCCGCCTCGGACGGCGCGGGTGGATCCACCCTTTGGGTCACCGACGGCACGCCCCAGGGCACGCGCAGGGTCCTCCCCGACCTGGTCCGGTGCTCCAACCTCGTGAAACTGGGCGGACGGGTTCTCTTCGAAGGGATGAAGAAGAACTCCCTCTTCGGGATGGAAGCCTGGGTCACCGATGGAACCTCCAGGGGGACCCACAGGCTCCTGGACCTCTACAAGGGCACGGGAAGCGGCCGTTTCCTCTCGCCCTTCCGGGCCGGGGACCGGGTGCTCTTTTTGGGGACGGACGGAACCACCGGAGGGCCTTCCACCTACGGGCTTTTCGCCACGGACGGAACGGCCAAGGGCACCGTCCGAGTGGGAACCTTCCTCTTCACGGGGATCCGGGAGATCACCGGCGCCCGCGGGCCCTGGGGAATCTCCCTTCCCGGCGGAAAGGCCCTCTTCTGGCCCGTTCACGCCAAGGACGCCAACAAGGGCCCCTGGGTGAGCGACGGCACCCCCAAGGGCACCTTCCTTCTCAAGGACACGGGCCGGGCCCTCCAGGCCCAGGACAAGGTCTCGGCCGTCCGGACCGGGGCCGGACGGGTCTGGTTCCTCTCGACCCCCGCGCCTTTCCTCCTCCCCGCCGTCATCCCCTCACTGGATACCATCTGGGAGAGCGACGGCACCCCCAAGGGCACCGGCCCCGTGCCGGCCCTGAAGAATTCCGGGCTGAAGAGTTTCCTGTGGCCCGCCTCCGCCTGGAAGGGAAAGGCCTTCTTCTCCGCCGAGGAGGGGATCCACGGGTTCGAACCGTGGACATTGGACATCGGGGCCATGGCCCGGCCCGTCGGTTTCTCCTCGGGCAGGGCCCAACTTGTATCCACCGACCCGGTCCTGGGAGGCCGATTCGCCTTCGGCCTCCGGGACCTTCCCCAAAACGCCTCCGCCCTCTTCCTCCTGGGAATGCCCTGCGCCGCCCCTCTCCGCCTCGGGCCGGACCAGAGGATCTACCTCGATCCGAAGCCTGGTTTCCTATGGGCCGGAATTCTTCCCGGAGGGCGGGGATCCTGGTCCCTTCCCGGCGTTCCGGCCCTGGCGGGGACGCGCCTGGCCCTGCAGGCCGTGACCTGGCCCTCCTCCGCCCCGCCCCTTGGAATCGACGTCACCAACGGCCTCTTTCTCACCCTTGGAACCCGCTGAAGAAGGAGAGT
>JALUZX010000304.1 GCA_027011425.1 Planctomycetota bacterium | reverse complement strand
TTATAGGGGAACGGTCTCCATGGGGGGCGGGGAAGGAGAAGAGCCGATCCGACCAGGTGGACCATGATGCACGTGATCGCCGGAGTTCTTTTGCAGGTTTCCACCCTTCTTTCGCCTCCCCTGCAGGAAGTGGAGGTGGGCGGCCCTTTCTGGACGCCCCGGCTCGAGACCAACGCCACATCCACCCTGGATGCCTGCCTCCACCAGTGCGGGATCACAGGAAGGATCCGGAACTTCGCCGTCTCCGCCGGCCTGGCCCTTGGAAAACACGAGGGCTACTTCTTCAACGACTCGGATGTCTACAAAGTCCTGGAAGGGGGGGCCTACGTGCTGGCCCGGCGCCCGAATTCGCCTTACCGGGAACAATTGGAAGGGATCATCGACCTGGTGGGCGCCGCCCAGGAGAGGGACGGTTACCTGAACACCTACGTCCATCTCGTGAAGCCGGGGGGCCGCTGGAAGAACGTCCGATACGGCCACGAACTCTACTGCGCGGGCCATCTCTTCGAGGCCGGGGAGGCCTGGTTCCGCGCCACCGGCGAGGTGAAGCTTCTTGGAATCTCCGGTCGTTTCGCCCGGTATATCCGGAGCGTCTTCGGCCCCAAGGGAAGGCGCGATCCGCCGGGGCACGAAGAGATCGAGCTTGCCCTCTTCAAGCTCTGGAGGCTCACCGGGAAGAGGACCTGCTTCGACCTGGCCCGCTTCTTCCTGGAGCAGAGGGGGAGACCGGAGGGGCACAAGCTCTACGGCGAATACGCCCAGGACACCGTGCCTGTCAGGGATCTCAGGGAAGTGCACGGCCACGCCGTCCGGGCCATGTATCTCTTTTGCGGGATGACCGATCTGTACGCCGCCACGGGGGACCGCGCCTTGAAGAAGGCCCTGGATTCACTCTGGGCGGATCTCACGGGGAGAAAGATGTATGTCACCGGAGGGATCGGGTCGTCCGGGGGAAACGAGGGCTTCACCGGGCCCTACGACCTGCCCAACGACGCGGCCTACTGCGAATCCTGCGCGGCCATCGGCCTGGCCCTCTGGGCGGAGCGGATGTTCAAGGTCAGCGGGCGGGCCGCCTACCTGGACGTTCTGGAGAGGGTTCTCTACAACGGACTGCTTTCGGGGGTTTCGTGGTCGGGGGACAAATTCTTCTACAGGAATCCCCTGGCGAGCAGGGGGGACATCCACAGGAGATCATGGTATGCCTGCGCCTGTTGTCCACCCAACCTGCTCAGGTATATCGCCTCCATCCCCTCGAGGGTCTACGCCCGGCGGGGAAATAGAGTCTACGTCGCCCTCTACGCCTCGAGCGCAGCGAAGATCCGCCTCGAGGGAGGGCCCGTGAAGATCTCCCAGGAGACCCTCTATCCCTGGGAGGGGAAGGTGAAGGTGCGGGTGGACCCGGAAAAGAAGGACGAGGCTTTCGAGCTTCTTCTCAGGGTCCCCGCCTGGTGCAAGGGCGGGGCCCGTTTCACCCTGGACGGAAAAGCGGTTGCTCCCCCCGTCCGGGACGGATTCGCTTCCTTCGAGAGGAAGTGGAGGCGCGGGGATACGGTGGAAGTGGAATTCCCCATGGAGATCCGGCGCGTCCACGCCGATCCCCGGGTGCGGGCCGACCGGGGCAGGACCGCCCTGGCCCGGGGCCCGGTGGTCTACTGTTTCGAGGCGGCGGACAACGGCGGCCGGGCCCGGAACCTGGTGCTTCCTCCCGGGGCGCCCCTTTCGGCCCGATTCGACCGGGACCTCTTCGGCGGGACCGTGGTGATCGAGGGGCGGGGAAAGGCGGTGGCGGAGGAAAAGGGGGGGCGAAAACTGGTTCCGGCCCGGCTCAGGGCCATTCCCTACAGCCTCTGGGACAACAGGGAGCCCGGGGAGATGGTGGTCTGGATCCCCGAGGACCCCCTGCTGGCCGAGACGCCCGGGGAGAAGGGGATCCGGACGGTCTTCGAGGGCGTGGTGATCCGGGCCTCCCACGTCTGGGCCGGGGACCGGCTTGCGGCCTTGAGGGACGGGGTTCTTCCCTCCAAGCCGGGGGACCGGAGCATTCCCAGGTTCACCTGGTGGCCGAGAAAGGGAACGGTCCAGTGGGTGGAATACGGCTTCCAGGAACCAAAGACCTTCTCGGCGGCCCGGGTCTACTGGTTCGACGACGGGCCTTCCGGCGGATGCCGGACCCCCGCCTCCTGGCGGCTCCTCTACAAGAAGGACGGAAAGTGGCTTCCCGTCGAGCTTCTCCCGGGGGAGATCTATGGGACGGCAAAGGACAGGATGCTTCTCGTCCGGTTCCGGCCCGCCACATCCCGGGACTTCCGCCTGGAGGCGAAACTGAAGAAAGGTTTCTCCGGCGGAATCCTGGAGTGGAAGCTCCTGAAGGGAATTTAAGGAAGTGACGCCTGCGACAAGAGTGACGGTCACGACAAAAGTCCTGGACTCTCGAAAACCCCAAGAAAGTCGTGACCTTCCCCCAGTTTGAAATTTTGCCTCCTCCGCAGAATCTGTGGGTCCTTGGAGGGTTAAAAAAGCGAAAAGTTCCCCGAACAGCCCGCAAAAGGGCCAGCTCCCGGCCTTCCAGCCCTTCCCTTGGTTTTGACACCTGAAAACAGGGGACGGTTGTGTGGCCTATTCAGGGAATATAAGGACCCTGAGCCCTGGTTTCAGACTAGGTTCCAAAAATGCTTCCTCCCAGAGAAAACAGTGACGGTCACGACAAAAGTCCGGGACCTTCGAAAATTCCAAGAAATTCGTGACCTTCCCCCAGCTTGAAATGTTGTGAAGCCCCCGCCGGAACGAGGCCGGATCGGAGATCCGGACTCGTGACGTCGGGGGGCCAGTTTCGACGCACCCACCGAGTCACGAGCTTGACAAGACTTTTGTCGCGTCTGTCAATC
>JALUZX010000303.1 GCA_027011425.1 Planctomycetota bacterium | reverse complement strand
GAGAGGGGGAGGCGGGCCCGGTCTTTCCTCCCTCCGTTCCGAGTTCCCCCAGACGGCCCTCTGGCTTCCCTCTCTCAGGACCGGCTCCGACGGGACGGTACGGGCGGAGATCCCCCTTCCCGGAAACCTGACGACCTGGCGGGTCCGTGTCCGGGGCATCACCAGGGACACGCTCGTGGGCCAGGGGGAGGCTTCCTTCAGGACGAGGAAACCTCTGCTGGTGGAGGTCCAGCTCCCGGCCCGGGCCGTGGAAGGGGACCGGATCGAGCCCGTTGCGTCGGTCCGGAATCTCACGGACAAGGCCGTGACGGCCCGCCTGGAGATTTCTCCGGCCGGGCTGGTGAAAAAGGTGGAGCTTCCCCCCCGGGGGAGCGCCGCCGTGCCCTTTACGCTCATGGCGGAAAAGGCGGGCGAGCTTTCCGTAACGGTCCGGGTCTCCGGGGGAGGATACTCCGACGCCCTGACCCGCAGGCTCACGGTCGATCCCCTGGGGACGTGGAGAGTCGCCGCCGCTTCCGGCCTGGAGACGAGGGACAAGAGCGTGACCCTCGCCCTCCCGGAGGGGAAGGAATACACAAGGAGGATCCTGGATGTGACGATCGGCGGGCGGGTTCGCTCGGATCTTCTCGGGGCCGCCCTGGCCCAGGTCCGTCCCTGGAGATGCCTGCCCGCCCGGACCTTTCTGGGCCGGGTCTGCCGGGGCCTTGGGGCCCTGGCGGCCCTGGAGCTGGCCGGCAAGGGGGCCGTCCCGGAGGATACGATCCATCGATTGAGGGAGGCCGTGGAATCCGTCCTGGCGGAGGCGGCCGCCGGCGAGCGGGCGGGCTGGTCCTGGAACGGGAAGGGCAGCCCCGACCTGGTGACCACCGTGGAGGCCGCGCGCTTCCTGGCCCGGGCGAAGGCCCTCGGTTTTCCGGTCGCCCCGGGACTCCTGGAGCGGGGCCGATCGGTCCTCAAGGGGCTCTTCCCCCGGGCGAAATCCCGGCTCGAGCAGGTCCGGATCCTGGAGGCCCTGGCCATTTCTGGGGAAGCGCCCCTGGTGTGGCTCAACGCCCTCCGCCGGAACAGGCAGAGCCTGGGAGCTTCCGCCCTGGCGCTCCTGGTCTCGGCCTATTGCGAGAGCGGCCGGCCCGAGGGCGGATCGGCCATGGCCGCCCGGCTCCGGTCCCTGGCGAAGAAGGCCGGCCCGGGCCGGGTGACCTGGGGGGGGGACGTGAAGGATGCGGAGAGGAAGATCTTCCTTCCCGCGGCGGGTTCCCTGGAGACCACGGCCCTGGCGGTGAAGGCCTTGTTGCAAGTGGATCCGGCGGACCGGCTGGCGAGAGAGGGGGCCGGGTGGATCTACGCCAACAGGCTTCTCGGACCATGGGCGGCACCACTCGGCCGGGCGGCGGCCCTGGAGGCCCTGTGTTTCCTCGAGGGAAAGGCGGCCTCCCGGGTCTCCGAGGGAGAGGTCCGGGTTTTCCTGGGAGGGAAACTCCTGGGGCGGATCCCCCTGGGAGCAAAAGAGAGCCGGGTCCTCCGCGTGGAGGGCGGAGCGCTCCCGCCTGGCCGGGCGGCGTTGAGTTTCAAACTCCTGGGAAGGGGCCGCTACCTGTGGCGTGCCGAGTTGAAGGGGCTCACCAAGGGACTCGATTCGGACCTCCGCGAGAAATACGCCTCCTTCGAGAGGACCGTCCTGGCGGCGCCCATGCTCTACGAGGGAAGGCCTCTTCGGCCCGGGTTCACCGTGGTGGAGGGGCCGGTGAAAACCTTCGAGAACCGGGCGGAGAAGGTGCCCGTGGGAAGGACGGTCCGGGTGAGGCTCAGGGTCGCGCCCCCCAAGGGAAGTTCTTTCCGGGGCCACCTGGTGGTGGTGGACGAACTACCCGGCGGGTGCGCCCTGGTGCCGGGAAGCGTGAAGGGACCGGTGGAACTCGTCCGGGAAGGGAGGGGCCGGGTGACCTTCTTCGTGGGGGGCCGCCGCGGCGCCTTCGAGATCTGGTATGACCTGAGCGGATACGTGCCCGGCTCCTACAGGGCCCTTCCGGCGGGGTTCTACGCCGCGGAGCACCCCGGCAGGATCACCGAGTGCGCCCCGGGCAAGGTGGAAGTCCTGCACAGGGGCCAAAAGACGGGGGAAAAATACCGCATGACCCCCGACGAGCTCTACCAGGCGGGGCTCATGGAACTCGAGCGGAGGCGGTTCGAGGGCGCGGCGAGGCGCCTGGGGGATTTGATGGAGGGTTGGAGGCTCAAGCCCGGGCCCTTGAAGAAGGTGGCCCGGGCGCTCCTGGACCTGGCGGCCCGGGGCGGGGAGGCGAAGAGGGTGGTCCACGCCTTCGAGGTGCTCCGCCAGGCCTGGCCCGGCGTGGAACTCCCCTTCGACCAGGTGATGCAGGTGGGGAAGGCCTACGTGAAGCTCGGGGAGTTCGAGCGGGCCCGGGAGGTCTTCCTGGCCGTGGCGGAGGGGTCCTTCATGAAGGAGGTCCGGGTGGCGGGCACCCTGGAAGCGCAGGGAGAGGCCCTGGAGGCCGCCCGATATACGCTGGACCTCTGCATGGACTACCCGGCCCTTCCCGTGGTGCGCCAGGCCTTCCTGGCCATGGGCCAGGAACTGGCGCGGAAGGCCTCGGCCCTGGGCCCCGGGGAGAGACTGGGCGAGGGAGGACCCGGGAAAGCGGAACTTCTTGGGAAGGCCCTGGCGGCGCTCAGGGAGTTCCTGGTCCTGCACCCCGAGGATCCCAGGGCGCCGGAAGCCGCCTTCGCCATCGCCAGCGACTGGCTCTCCTTGAAGAGGTGGAAGGAGGCCCTCTCCTGGGCCGCGGCCGGGGCGCGGCGTTACGCCGAGACCCGGTGGGCCGACGAACTCCTCTACCTGGAGGGTTACGCCCGGTTCGCCTTGAAGAGATACGAGGAGTCCCTGAAGACCCTGGAGCGTGTGGCGAAGGGGCGTTTCCCCGACGGAAGGGGGAACCTGGTGGAGAGCGACAGCAAGCGGCTGGCCTTGTATCTCATGGGCCAGATCCACCACGCCCTGGGCCACAGGGCCGAGGCGGAGAAATACTACGGGATGGTGAAGGACCGTTTCCCGGACGCGGCGGAAAACCTGTCCTTCCTGGAGAAGAAGGTTCTGAAGGTCCCGGAGGTGACGGTGTTGAAGCCCGGGGTCCCCGGAGATGTGAATCTCTCCTGGAGAAACCTGAAGGAATGCGAGATTCGGCTCTACCGGGTGGACCTGTTGCGGTTGTATGTCCTGCAGGGCTCGCTTTCCGGGCTCGGCGGGGTGCAGCTCGCCGGGATCCGTCCCTTCAAGGATGTGAAGGCCAAACTCGGGGGCGCCGGGTTCCTGGGGGAGGGGAGCCGGAAGGTGGTCCTTCCCCTGGAGAAGCCGGGGGCCTACCTCCTGGTGGCCCAGTCCTCGGACCAGGTGGCCTCGGGGCTTGTGCTTCGAAGCGGCCTGGAGCTGAAGGTGAGCGAGGATCCCCGGACGGGAGGGGTTTCGGTCTACGTGATGGAGAAGGGCAAGCCCGTCTCCGGGGCCTACGTGAAGATCGTGGGCGACGGGGACGGGAAGTTCCGCTCCGGGGAGACCGACCTGAGAGGGGTGTATTCCACCGAAGGCGTGCGGGGACGGGCCACCGTCCTGGTGAAGGCCGGGGAGGAATACGCCTTCCACAGGGGCAAGACGCCGCTTCTGCCCTCCCGTGCTCCCTACCGGAGGGCGGGCCGGCAGGTCTTCAGACTTCAGGCCGCCCAGGAGACAAAGATGCTGGAGAACGCGAACAAGGCGAATTTTTCCCTCCAGAGGGATGCCAGGAAACAACTGGACCAGATTTTCCTGAACTCCCAGAAGGGCGTGCGCCTGAAGTAGCCCTCGCGGGGGGACGAACCCTTGTGAGGAGTCCCCCTTCCCCCGGGTCGCCTCCGGCGACCCGGGGGAAGGCCGGGATGGAGGGAGGAATCGGGGGTGTGGGGGTTCATCCGGGCCGATGTTCGGGTGAGGGTCTGGAGGCGGGCCGGGAGGCCGGTCTGGATGCGGGCTTGGAGGCCGGTCTGGAAGCGGGCCTGGACGCGGCATGGGTTTTCGGGAGAACGAACTTGATCCTTGCCCCCACGAAAGGCGGGTAGGCGTCCCAGTCGGCCTTCAGGACCTCCACCCCCTCCAGGTTTCCCTTGTGCATCCGCCCCGGCAGGATCCGGGCCGGGTAATTGCGGTCCCTGTAGATCAGGACGTGGGTTCCGGGCTTGGGCGGGAAAGATGCGCGGAAGCGCGCTTCCAGGAGGATTTCGTTGTTCACGTCGTAGAGCCCGTCCTTCCCGTCCCCCCAGAGCCGGGCGCCGAGCAGTTTCAGTTTGAGCGGCAGGCCGTCCACGTAGAGATCCAAGAGGGGAACTGCGGCCCGTGCCACTTCCAAGGCCGTCCGGTGGATTTCTTCTTTGGTGTATTCCATGTCCCCGTCGGCGTCGATCCGGTCCCGGAGCCCCATGGCGCGTGTCCGCCGGATCCGGAGAAGCCACCTGAACTCCACCGTTCCGCCGGGCCGGATGCTCAACCATGTGTGGTTGTCCGTTTCGTCCGCCGGATGGAGCCCGGGGAGGAACAGGAGAAGAAAGAGCCAAAGGCCGCGGCGGGCCGGGGATGCGAGGACCTTACGGGCGCTCATGGGATTCCTGGGCGGGCAGGCTGTCCAGGACCTCGGAGGCGGCCTTCCTGAGCCCGGCGGGCTCCAGGGCGGGAAGGAGGACCTTCAACCTCTCTCTCCACAAGGAGGGAGGAAAGGAAAAGAGGGCGTCCAGGCAGGCCAGGCGCAGTTCCCCCGGCGCGGAAGGGTCCCGGAGGCGGTCGAAGAGGTGGGGCAGGAGGCGGCGGTCCCGGGCCCGGGCCAGGCCCCGGACGGCCAGGAGCGCCACCTTGCCCCGGTGGTCGTGGACCGCCCAGAGGGCCTCTTCCCGGTCCCTCGGGTCCTTGGATGCGGCCAGTGTGGTCACAAGTTTCTCCAGGACCTTTACGTTCTTCTCCCGGCAGAAACGCGCTTTCACGGAAATGGGGGCCTTCTTTCCGGAGACGGGGCCCCCGCAGGCGCCGGCGGATAGGGCCAGGAAGAGGACGGCACCCTGGAAGAGGACGGAGCGGAACATGCCGTCCTCAGAACACCACTTCCACCGTCCGGATCTGGAAGGGTTTGAAGTCCAGGTGAATCTCCCTGCTTCCACCCTTCCGCCACGTTCCCAGTCCTTCGTCGCCGCCCCAATGGTAGGGATCGGGATTCCGGGGTTCCTCGAGGCCGTTCACGAGCCGCCACTGGACGCACTTCTTGGGGAGGCGGATCGCCGCGTTCCGGGCCGGGAGGCCCGTGGACTCGAAGAGCCTCAGGATGAAGGTGGGCCGGTCCTCGGCCCTCTTTACGGCCTCCAGGATCACCCTTCTCGGGGTGACGGAGTAGAAGGAGATCCGGGCGGGAAGGGCCTCGGCGGCGCAACGGCTCTCAGGCGCGAAGAAACAGCGCACGGGCCAGTTCCACTCCCGGGAGAGGTTGCCCATCTCGGCGTCCTTCCAGTCCCCCTTGTGGGGAACCAGGGCGAGCCGCAGGTCGTGGCGGTGCCTGTCGGCCGTGGGATCGGGCCATGTCGGGGCCTTGAGGAGGCTCACCCTGAGAACGTTGTGGAGGGCGTCGAAGCCGTGCCGTCCGTGGGTCAGGATCCCGGCGCCGTAGCCGTCCTTGCTCATGTCGGCGAAGGCGAGCCCCGAGACCTCGTAGCGGGCCTTCTCCCAGGAGGTCTTCCTGCGGGTGGAGCGGTCCAGGGCGCCGAAGGCGATCTCGAATGTGGCCTTGTCCGGGTCCACCGAGAGCGGGAAGGCGAACTTCACGAGCTTGCGCTCCTCCAGCCAGTCGATGATGCACCGGATATGGATGTCGGGGTCCCCCTTTACGAGCCGGTAGAGGGTGACGAACTTCGATTTTGAATAGCGGTGGACCGTTTTGATCGTCGCGACGACGGGGCCCTTCTCCGCGACTTCCACGCTCTCGGGCCGGTCCAGGTCCCGGATGTAGGTGAGGCCCAGGTTCCAGGCGTCGTAGTGCTTGGGCCTGTCGTCGAAGAACTGGTAGCCCGCCTGCTTTCCGGCGGCCAGGATCTCCTTGCCGTCGCGAAGGTCCTGGACCCGGGAGAGTCTGCCCGTGGAGGGGTCGATCTCCACGTGGACCAGGCCGTTGTCCAGGAAATACTGGCCCACCGTAAGGGGCGGTCCCGGGACGGCGCCTTCCCCCCGGGCCAGGCCGAGGACGCGGAAGCCCATGGCCGGGACATCCACCTTGCAGACCAGGGTGTCCCGCTCGAGCAGGGAGGGCTGGCAGGCAAGGGGCGCCTTCAGGCCTTCGCCTTGGAGGACCCAGGGGCCCTTTTCGCAGGCCAGTTTCCGGGGAAGCCTGATATGGACCAGGGCGCTCCGGTCCCAGGAGAGGGGGTTCCAGAGCGCCAGGGTCGCCTCGCCGGGGGTCCGGGGCAGGCGCCGGCCCAGGACGGTCATGGCGGCCCTGCGGGCCCGGGCCGCGGCCTGGAAATTGAGAAGGTAGTCGGCCTGCACGTCGTCGTACACGGGCTTGATGCTGGAGCCCGGAAGGATGTCGTGCATCTGGTTGAGGAGGTGGCGCTTCCATGACTTGCGGAAGTCCTCCACGGGCCAGGGGCCGCCGTAGAGCATGCCGATCGAGCAGAGTTTTTCCGCCGAAAGGAGGGCCTCCTCGCTCTCCATGTTGAAGCGCTTGATCATCTCCTGGGAGGTATAGGTTCCCCGGTGGTATTCGAGGTAGAGTTCCCCCCGCATCTCAGGGAGCCTGCCGATGGCCTTCTCCCCTTCGCCTACGACGGAGCGGAAATAGTTTTTCACGCTGGAGAACCGGAGCTTGGGGTAGCCCGGTTTCTTCATGAGGGCGACGGCGTTCTGCAGGTCCGTCCTGGTGGGCCCGCCCCCGTGGTCGCCCACGCCGTAGACCACCATCACGTCCTTGATCCATGGATGGTGTTCCCGGTGCTGCTTGATGAGTTTGAGGATGCGCCTCTCGCGGATCTTCTCGCCGTAGCCGCCCACGCTCTGAAGGGTGAGGACCCTGGTCCCGTCGATGCCTTTCCACCAGAAGAGCCGGTAGGGGAATGGGTTGGTGTCGTTCCAGTTCAACTTGCTGGTATAGAAGTGGTAGAAGCCCGAATGCCTGAGAAGCTGGGGCATGTTGCCGTTGTAGCCGAAGGAATCGGGGCAGATGGCGATCCAGGGTCTTTTCCCGAAGTCCTTCTCCATTTCCCTCGCGCCGTAGAGGAACTGGCGGATGAAGGATTCGCCGCCGGGCAGGTTGCAGTCGTTTTCCACCCAGCCGGAGATGGGTTCCCAGTTGCCCCTGGCCACCATCTTCCGGATCCGGTGGAAGAGGTCCGGGTGGTAGTTGCGGGTCCACTGGTAGACCTGGCCCTGGCTCATGGTGAAGTGGAAGCCTGGGAATTCTTTCATGAGGGAGAGGACGGAGGTGAAGGTGTGGGGGATGACGAGATTGATGGTCTCCTCCTTGCGCCAGAGCCAGGAGAGGTCGATGTGGGAGTAGCCCACAAGGTGGACCTTGTAGGAGGAGAGGGGGGGAAGCTGTCCGGCGGGTTTCTTCTCCTGGGAAGGAAGAGAGGAAAGCAGGCACAGGAGGGCGGCGGCGGAAAGAATGTTTTTCATGGTGACCGTTCCTCGCTTTCTCACTGGAGGGGGGAGACAAGGGGAAGAGAGCCGATCCTTCCCGGCAGAAGCAGGAAGCGTATGGCGGCCATGCCGGGGAGGGGCCGGATGGTTTCCACCCGGCCGCACCACTTGGTGTCGTCCCTGCCGTCGACGGCGAAACGGGGCAGTTCCCGGCGGTTGGTCGTGGAGGTCGCCCAGGCGCGGGCGCCCTTGGAGGCGAGGGCCACGTTGTGTCCCGACGCGTCGTAGGCCTCGATGGCGTAGATCCGGGCCGCCCCGTTCCCTTCCTGCTCGGCCTTGGAGATCTCCAGGCGGAGGAAGCGGACCTTCCTGGGGGGAAAGGAGTGCCGCGTGATCTTCTTCCGGTTGCCCCGGACCCAGTCGAAGAGTGGGGTATAGGGGCCTTTCTTTTCCATGCTTCCCGTGACGCGGAAAACGCTGGTGTTGTATTCCGGGATTTCCCGGAATCCGCCGTGTTTGATCACGATCTTCTCCAGGGTCCTGGGCGCGCCCAGGTCCACGAGCAGCATGTGGATCTTTCCGCCCGGCGCCTCGGCCCCGCGGGCCACCCTGTCGGGCGTCAGGGTCTTCTTCTCCTCGCCGAAGAGGCCGTAGTCCCGGATGCCCGGGCTCGGGCCGTAGGAGGCGAAGATCCGGACCTCCAGTTCCCGGACTTTTCCGGGAGGGATCCGGAGGAGGGCGATTCCGTGTTCGTCGTAGGAGATGTTCCGGAAAGTCCCGGCCCGGGCGCCGTCGGCCAGGACCTCGATGGAGCGGGGGGCGCTGGTGGAAGGCTCCTCGGCGCGGATCCAGACCCACTCCACGAGTTTGGGCTCCGGGAAGCGGGTAAGAATCACGAACTCCCCGGGGAAGGGAAGTTTGCGCCAGATCGTGGCCGGGTCTCCGTCGGTCAGGGTTTTGGGGCCACCCGTCTTCAGGCGGATCCCGTCCATGGAGCGGGTGTTCTCCGGGACGGCCAGGTTGACCAGGTAGGTCCGGGCCGCCGGGGTCTTGGGGGGGGCGGAGGATGGGAGAAGAGGGAGGAAGAGAAAGGCGAGGACAGGCAACATGGGCTTCTCCTGGGTTCGGGTCGGGATCCCTCACCTTAACAAAGCCGCCCGCCTGGGGGGACAGGATTTCAGCCGGGCCCCAGGCGGGCGAAGATGGTCTTCCCGTCGGGACGGCCCGGCTGGTTGGACCTTGCCCGGGCCAAGGTCTCGATGAAGGGCCCCCGGACGCCCTCGGTTCTCCCGAGCTTTTCCAGGATTTCCATGGCCCGCTTGGCGAAGCGCAGGTTCTGGACCGGCTCCAGGCCGGTCAGGTCGTCGAAGAAGAAGCCGCAGCTCGTAAGCGAAAAGAGGGTGAGCCGCTGGACCTCCAAGAGGAGGAGGGCCCGCTCCCTCTCCCGCGGCGAGAGGCGGGGCTTTCCACAGGAGGCCAGCCAGGCCTCGACCTTTTCCGGGGGATAGGCCGGGAAGAGGTCCACCCCTTGGAAAAGAGCCGCCCGGGGGTCGGCCAGGAGGGCGGGGGCTTCTTCCTCCCAGATCCGGGCCGCCTCTTCCCGGAGTCTTTCCAGGGCCTCGCGCAAGGGGGCCTTCCAGTCCTGGCGCCACGAGGCGGGGCCCCCGGCCCGGCACCCGCAGTGCCCTCTCCAGCGCTCCACCCCGTGGGGACAGCTCCAGCTCGTGTTTTCCTCGAGCCGGGCCTCCCCGGCCGTTCCTTCCTCGTGGAGGAAGCGGGCCGGAAGGACTCTTTCGATCCCTTTGTCTTCCAGGAGGGAAAAGGCCCGGTCCAGTTCGGCCGGCCCCTTCCGGGTGTGGTGGCCGAAATACTCCCCGTCCACGGCGGCGAGCAGGATGCCATCTTTGCGGCGAACCGCTTTCGATGCCCAGAGGCCGGCCAGCTCCCCGCCTTTTCCGGCCAGGCCCCGGAAGGTGAGTCCCTGGAAGAGTTCCGGGTCGATGAGAAAGCAGGCAGGGGATTTTCCCCCGGGCAGGGGAATGCGCCATGCCTTTCCCGGATCGGCCTCTTCTCCCGATGGGAGGACCACCTGATGGGAGGCCAGGATCACGAACTCCACCCCCGAGCGGGCCGCCACCTCCAGGGTCTCGGTGTCGGCGGCCGTCTCGGGAAGCCAGAGGCCCCGGCTCTTCCGGCCGAAGCGGTTTTTGAAATCCCGAAGTCCCCAAGAGACCTGGATCTCCTTGTCACGCCTCGGCGCAAGGGGAAGGATCATGTGGTTGTAGGCCTGGGCCAGGGCGGGCCCGAAGCGCCCGTCCCGGTCCGCCCCCTTCCGGTCCGCCTCCAGGACCGCTCCGTAGA
>JALUZX010000302.1 GCA_027011425.1 Planctomycetota bacterium | reverse complement strand
CAGCCCACAGGGGAAGCAATAAAAAAAAGGACGGCCCCGGGTGGGAAGGGCCGCCCTTATGTCTTGACCGGAGCGGGTCGTCAGGGCCGGTGCTTGGGTTGGGTCCTGGCCTGGCGTCTTCCGGATAGGCGAAAAACCGGCCGAACCTGACGCGTCGCACGCTCCGGGGAGCAGCGAAAACTCACGGAGAAAAACCTGGTGCCTGGCTGAGATGTCCTGGGTTTTTCGCTGTCCTCGTGATTTAGACGAGGCCCCCCTGGGAATGGGTTCCCTTTTCCTGTCTTCTTTTCTTTCCCTCCCATGGGGATCAAGGGGGAAATCCCGAAGGGGCCTCTTCTCCGGGTTCCGGCGGGCTTTCTTCCCTCTCCCCCGGGCGGCCCGTCCCGATCCACTGCCCCAAAGGTTCTCCGACTTTCACTGTTTCCCCTGGTTTTACTCCCTCCACCAGGCGGGCCCTTCCCCCGGGGAGTAGAAGGACCACCGTGGATCCAAGCTCGAAACGAGCCGCCTCTTCTCCCTGGGCGAATCTCCTGGGCCTGGAGGACCGTCCTTCCTTGGATCTTGGGCGGAATCGGTTCGTTTCCAGTTCAGGATCCCATAAGACCCGGATGGATCCGACGTTCAAGGCCCCTACCAGGACCATCCAGAGTCCCCGCCCCTCTTCTTCCCCTTCCCACAAGGAGACAACCCGTTCGTTGCCCGGGAAGACCCCCTCCACGGAGCGGACAGTAAAGGGATTCACCGGGAGCAGTCTCCCCGGTATGTGGCTCCAAAAAGAAACCCGTCCGGAGATGGGCGCGTGGATTCGGTGGTAGTCGGAAGGAGAGAGGTAGAGGGTCACCTGCAGGCCCCCTTCCAGGGATGGATCCTCCCGGCCGAGAAGTTCGGGGACCGTGAATCGGGCTCCCTTTATGGGAAGGAGGGTGGTTTCTTCCAGGGGGCCCGCCGTGAGGACCCTTCCATCTACGGGGGAGACCACCAGGGCCTGGTCCTCCTTCACAGGCCGGGCGCCCTCCTTGAGGCGGCGGATGAAGAAGGCCTGGAGGCTCGAGAAACTGGTAAGGTCTCCCTCCACTTCCCGGAGGTCGATCCTGTAGATCCGGGCGAATCCTCCCAGGATGGGCTTCCTGAGAAATCTGGGCAGGGGAATGCGGGCCAGGGCTCCCGAGAGCTTGCTCAGGATCCGTGAGGGAAGGAATCGGAAAAAGAAAGCCCGAAAGGTCATGGCGGGAATTTATTCCTTCGGGAGAGAATCCCGAAACAAAAGAGACCTTTCTTTTTCTTGTTGGATTCTTTTTGGAAGGCCCATGGACCCGGTCGAACACAGCCTGATCATACCTTTCTACAAGAGCGCCTCCTACTTGGGGGACACTCTGGAAAGGGCCTTCGCCTGGGGGGAGGGCACGGGGGATGCCTTCGAGATCCTCGCCGTCGACGACGGATCTCCCGACGAGACCTGGAAAGTCCTGCAGGATTTCCATGCCCGCCGGAAAGACCGGCCTCTCCGGTTGTTGCGCCACGAGCGGAACATGGGCAAGGGCATGGCTGTCCGCACGGGGGTGGAAGCCTCCCGGGGCCGGTACATCTATTTCACCGATGCGGACCTGACCTACCCCCTGGAGTCCCTGGACACTCTGATGAAGGCCCTGAAGGACGGGGCCGACATGGCCATCGGGTGCCGGACCCACCCGAAGAGTCGCTATCTGGTTTCGCCCGCCTTCTTTCCCATCCTCTTCCGGCGGCACATCCTGGGCCGCCTCTTCAACCTTCTCGTCCGGGTCCTGGTGGTCCCGGGGGTTCACGACACCCAGGCGGGCATCAAAGGCTTTCGAAAGGCCAGTGCCAAGCGGATCTTCGGCATGGGGAGGTTGAACCGGTTCAGCTTCGACGTGGAACTCCTTTTCCTTGCAAGGAAGTGGGGGCTCAGGATCGAAGAGGTGCCGGTTCTCTTCATCTACGGGAAAGAACCCACCACGGTCCGCTTCATCCAGGACAGCCTGAGGATGGTCCGGGACATGTTCCTCATCCGGTGGTGGGATTGGACCGGCCGTTACCGCGAGGCGGAGGAGGGAGGAGCCCGCGACTCTCGAGCCAGGCCAGGAAGTCCCGGTTCGTGAGAAGAGCGAGTTCCCTCCTGCCTGGGTCGGGTCCTTTGCGGGATGCCGGGTCGAGTCTTTCGAAATCCTCGTCCAGGTAGCGGGGGTGGGTGAAAACCTCCCACTTTCCCGGGGGGACCCGGGAGAGAAGGGTTTTCAACGCACCCTCCAGGTCCTGGGCCTGCCAGAGGCATAGGCCCAGGGCCCTCTCTTCCCGGAGAACTCCCTTCGCACGGAGGGCCGGGGCCGCCTTCCGGGAGAAGAGGGCCATGAGAAAACGGGGCAAGAGCCTGCGCCGCGGAGGGAAGTGGATGGCTTCCCCCAGGAGGCGGACCCGGCCTACCGGATGATCGGCGAGAAATCCCTCCAGGGCCTCCCGCACCCCGGGAAAGAGATGGACATGGTGGTGGCCGTCCAGGTAGGTGGGGGAGAGACCCGCCCGGAGGAGGGCCTCCCATTGGGCTTCCATTTCTTCTCTCACCGCCCCGGGGTCGATGTGGCCCATGAGGGAACGGGCCAGGACCTTGTTTAGAGGCGGGAAGAACCCGTTCTTCCCGGCCAGGATCTTTCCCCCCGGGGAAAGGGGGCGGCCCAGGCTCAAGGAGAAGTGAAGCCCCACTTCGAGATCGGGAGCCTTCCGGGCCACCTCCACGGCGTCCTCGAGGGCGAAGCCCACGGCCAGGACCGAGGCCCGCCTGACCGGCCCCCGGAGGTAGGCCTCCAGGATTCCCTGGTTGACCCCCCGGGAGGCCCCCAGGTCGTCGGCGCAGAAGAGCACCTCCCGGGGGGTCAA
>JALUZX010000301.1 GCA_027011425.1 Planctomycetota bacterium | reverse complement strand
CCTCCCCGGGCGGGGATCGTCCCTCCGCCTTCCCCCAGGCTCCAGATCGTGGACCTGGCCCCGCCCGGGGAGGTGGCCGGCAAGCTCCTGGGCAGGATCCTTCCTCTCATCCTCTTCGTCATGATCTCCCTTGGGGCCTTCTTCCCCGCCATGGAGGCCACGGCCGGGGAATGGGAGCGATCCACCCTGGAGACGAACCTCCTCCTTCCCGTAAGCAGGGAAACCCTCCTGGCCGCAAGGATCGCCGCCGTGGTCCTGGCGTCCATGGCCACGGCCTTGTTGAACATCCTGGGCATGCTCCTTGCCGCGGGTCCCATCCTGGAGGGAGGGAAGGGCGCCCTTGTCTCCCTTTCCCTCCTGGGAATTCCGGTCCTGCTCTTCCTGGGATTTCTTCTGGCCCTCTTCTTCTCCTCCCTCTTCCTCCTGGTCTGCTCGCGGGCCCGGACCTTCCGGGAAGCCCAGGCCTTCGGAACCCCCTTTCTCGCCCTGGCCATGCTTCCCGGCCTGGTCCCCCTCCTGCCGGGGATCCGCCCCGGGGACCCGGCCTGGAGCATCCCGCTGGCAGGGGAGGCCTTGGCCGTGCAATCGGCCTGCGCCTTGGATTTCCACATCACCGGGCCCATCCTGGTCACCCTGGGAAGGATGATCCTCCTGGACGTCATCCTGGTCTTTGCCGCCGTCCGCTACATGGAGAGGCGGATTCTCCCTCTCCGGGGAAAGGAGGTCGCTTTTCGTTGAAAGAAACGGCGTTCCTGGAAGCCCGCGGCCTGACCAAGGTCTTCAGCGATCCCTCCCGGGGATCGGTGCTCGCCGTGGACGAAGTCAGTTTCAAGGCCGGTCCCGGGGAGATCCTCGGGCTCCTGGGGCCCAACGGGGCTGGGAAGACCACGACCCTGAGAATGCTTGCCACCGTTTTGACTCCCACTTCGGGAACGGCCGTGGTGGCGGGAAAAGACATCCTGGAGGACCCGGTCGGGGTCCGGCGTTCCATCGGTTTCCTCTCGGGAACCACCGCCCTCTACGCCCGCCTCACTCCCAGGGAAACCCTGCGCTTCTTCGGAAGGCTCCACGGAATGGAAAAGGATGCCCTGGAAGAGAGGATCGAGGCCCTTCTGGAGCGCCTCGAACTCCTGGAATACGCCTCCACCCGCCTGGAAAGACTCTCCACGGGCAACCAGCAAAAGGTCAACCTGGCCCGGGCGGTCCTCCACGACCCGCCCGTCCTCATCCTGGACGAACCCACCACGGGCCTGGACGTCCTTGCCGCGGCCACCCTCATGGAATTCCTGGAAGATAGAAAATCCGCGGGACGGTGCACCCTCTTTTCCACCCATATCCTCTCCGAGGTGGAACGCCTCTGCGACCGGGTGGCGATCATCTACCAGGGCTCCCTCGAGGCGGCTGGGACGGTGGAAGAGCTTGCGGCCTTGACAGGGGAGACCTACCTGGAGCGGATCTTTTTGGCCCTGGTGAAACGAGAGAAGGGGGAGGGGCCGTGAAGGCCGGTCCCGCCCTGGTTCTCCTGGCCCGGGAGACCCGGGACCTCCTCAGGGACAGGAAGGCCCTGGCCGCGGCCCTCCTGGTTCCCCTGGCCCTCTATCCGGTCCTCCTGCTCTTCACGGGTAGGCTCCTCTCCCCGGGGAAGCCCCCCGCGCCCCCCCACTCGGTGCTTACGGCCCTATCGGAAGACCTGGAGGAGATGGCACCCCTCCTCATGGAGGAAGGCTTCGTGCCGGAGCCCGGGGCCCCCCTCACGGCCCGGGCCGTGAAAGACCAGGCCGTGGACCTGGTTCTTCTCCCCGGAAAAGAACCGGGCCTGGTCAGGGCCCTCCTGGACGGACGATATCTGGATTCCCGTAAAATCCGGGCAAGGCTCGAGAGGGTGCTCGGGCGGTGGCGATCGCTCAAGATCTCCCGGGCCGTGTCAAGAAACCCGGAGGCACGGAAACTGGTGGACCGATTCCGCCTGGAAGAAGTCTCCTTTCCCGTCGCGGAAAAAGGCTCGGCGGGGGCACTGGCCCTTATCCCCCTGGCCCTTCTACTGGCCCTTCTCTCGGGAAGCGCCTTCGCCGCCCTGGACCTCCTTCCCGGGGAGAAAGAGAGGGGAACCCTGGAAACCCTCCTGGTCCAGCCCCTTTCCACGGGCCAGGTGGTCCTGGCCAAGTACGCCGCCCTTCTCCTTCCCGGGCTTGCGGCCCTCGCGGCGGGCGTTCTCTCCGTCTGGGCCGCCCCCCTTCTCGCCGGGAAGGCGGAAAGCGCGCCGGTCCTGGGGACCGGGCAGGTCCTGGTCGTCTTCGCCCTCTCCCTGCCGGCGGCCTTTCTCCTGGCGGCCCTCCTTTTCTGGGTTTCCGCCCTGGCCCGCTCCTTCCGGGAAGGCCAGCACTACCTCCTGCCCCTCACCCTGGGGGTCATGGTGCCGGGAGGGCTGGCCCTCTCCCCGGTCCTCTCCCTGGATCCCTTCACCGCAATCCTCCCCCTGCTCGGGCCCGTCCTGGCCTGGCGCGCCGCCCTGGAGGGATCCCTCTTCCCCATCCCCCTGGCTCTTCTCTTCCTCTCCCACGGGGGATGGACGTTCCTGGTCCTCCATCACTCCGCCAGGCTCCTGGACCGGGAAGAGATCCGCCTGGGCTTCGATCCCGCCTCCCTCCTGGACCGGGAACACACACCCCCGGGAAGGCGCGCCCTCTTCATGGGAGTGCTCCTGGTTTTCGGAATCCTGGTCTTTGCGCCCATCCTCCAGGGGGCCTTCGGGGAGGCGGGCCTTCCCCTCTCCCTGGTCCTTCTCGTTCTCCTTCCCGCCCTTGTCCTCCCCAGGCTTCTCCACATTCCGACAGAACGGGCCTTTCCCCTGGCCCTTCCCCGGCCGGCGAACCTGCTCGCCCTCCTCCT
>JALUZX010000300.1 GCA_027011425.1 Planctomycetota bacterium | reverse complement strand
AGGCGTCTCCACGTCCTCTCTTACCGCCTCGACCGCCATTTCCCGGTCCACGGAAACCCTCGGCGCTTCCCAGGGGATGTTCCAGAGAAGAAAGACCGCAAGGGCGTGCGCCGCAAGGGAGACCAGGAGCCAGGGGGCTCCTCTCACCTGGTCCGCCACGGCTTCGGCGAAGCTTTCGCTGTGGTCCCACTTGGGATACTCCCGGATGGTTCGATTCATTTCAGCGCCTCCCGCGTCAAGGGTTTCTCCACGAGAAACGGGGGGCTCTGTCATCCGGTTCGGAGAAAATAAACGGGGGCGGGAGGCCGAGCCTCCCGCCCCCGTTTGGGCGACTTCTTTTTCGGTCGGATCAGCGGGCGGCGCCGATCAGGCGGCTGTACCTGTAGTAGACCTCCATGCAGAGCGCCATAAGCGAGGTGGAGTAGACCCTGCCGCCTTCCTGGCCCCAGGCCCCTACGGGATCCCAGGATCCGCGGCTGCACTTCTTTCCGTGAATCTGGGAATCCACCACGGCCTTCTTCATCTTCTGGTTCCAATCCCGCCAGTAGTTTCCGCCCATCTGATACATGGCGAAGGACCCGTAGTACCAGTAATACATGTCGATGGATCCGTCCTTTGTGTTCCAGACGGGAGGTTTCTTGGCGATCAACTGGGCGTGCTGGATCATCACGGGGTTTTTCTTCGGGTCCTGTCCCGCGAAGAACCGCGCCATGAGCGCCACGGCCGTGATCGACTCGGACTTGCTGGCCGGGAACTTTTCCATCAGCTCCTGGGGCCGGGCCGGAGGCGATCCCTTGGTGATGTAGCCCACCCTTCCCGTGTTCGGATCGGTCATCTCGTCATACCAGAGGATGGCCCCCTTGAAGTCGTCCTCCGATACCTTCAATCCCATGTCCTTGAAGGACTTGGCCGATGCCAGGGCGATGACGGCCCAGCCTGTCACGGAGGAGTCGTTGTCGCCGCTTCTGGGGTAGTATCGCCAGGCCTTGTACGGGTTTCTGGCGCCGGAGATGTAGTTGATGGCCTTCTGGACGGGTCTCCTCAACAATCGGAACCGGGAGAGCCCGAAGGCCTCGCACATGGCGATGGCGGCGATGATGTGGGAATACATGAAGGATTGGCCCACCTTCTCGCCGATCAAGCCTTCGTCGTCCTGCTGGTCCTTGAGCCAGAGGATGCCCTTCTTCACGTTCGATTTGAACTTGCCCAACCGCAAGGTGTTGCCGTCCCCCAGGAAGGCCAGGAGGGCGAGACCGGTGATGCCCACGTCGTGGATGGGACTTCCCGGGCCGGTACACTTCTCTCCCGTGCAGTGGGACATGAACCCGTCGGTGTCCCACTTGCCGTCCTCGTCCTGGTGGCGGGCCAGCCAATCCAGGGCGTCGCGAAGGGCCTGTTTGGTGAGCTTCCCGCCGCCCCGGCGCCGGCCCCTTCTGAAACGGCCGCCATACTTGCCGTGGCCCCCGGCGCCTCCGCCGATGCCGATCACGTCGTTGAAGGCGTCCTTGTCGAAAGGGGAATCGTCCTGGTTGTCCGTGGGGACGTCGTCCAGGACTTCGTCCTCGTTCACTTCGTCCGTTTCGGCGTCCTTGATCTCGGGGGTCTCCTGGACCTCTTCCTTCTCGGGCTCCTCCTCGGGTTCGGGTTCTTCCTGGGGAGGCTGCTCGTCTTCCATGGTCTGTTCCACGGCCATCTCCTGGTCCACGGAGATCCGGGGCGCCTCCCACTGGACGTTCCAGAGGAGGAAGATGCCCACGGCGTGGACCACGATGGAGACGAGAAGCCAAGGGGCTTTCTTGAGCTGTTCGGCCATCACCTCCTGGAAGGACTCTTCCGTCTCCCAGGTGTGGCGGCCATGGAATCCAGTTTCACTCATGGCATCGGGCCTCGATGGTTTGAAGTCGTCTTCCTGCGTTTCCTCTCCGGCCCAACGGCCCACCCGGGGCCTTCAGCCGGGATCCTGAAGCAACCAAGAACGCCCCTACCCCGCAGGGGGTTCAAAGAAGGTCTCTCCCCGCCCGTTTTTTTCCGAACCGGGGGAGACCCGGCGATTATAGACCTCTCCCCCCCGAGGGCAACGGTCCCGGATCGGGGAAGAGCGCTTCCTACCGCCAGGGAGAGGGCACCCCTGGAGGGCCTTCCTCCTTGAGCTTGGGCGGCCAGATCCGGGCCTGGCGCCACAGGCTCTGGAGAAGCTGGAACTTGGCCAGGCTCACCTTCCAGCCCAGGATTCTCTGCATCAGTTCCTCCTGGACCTTGGGATCGGTGAAAGGAAGGACCCTTTTGGGGTGATATTGGATCATCCGGACCAGTCGGAAGCCCGTTTCCGTCTTCTCGACGGGGCTCACTCTGGGGACAGGGCCCTTGGAAAAGAGGAAGGCCGCCACGGATGGGGCCAGGTCTTCCCGGCTCCAGGGGGGAAGCTCTTTCTCCCACCCTTTCAAGGAGAGGCCCGAGGCGGCCCACCCTACTTGAAGGGATGGGCAGTCCAGGACGAGCATCCTGTTCAGGATCACGTCCCTGGGGAGTTCTCCCCGGAAAGGCTTGGCCCCGGCGGCCTTCAAGGCTTTCAGCAGCCCGGGGACCTGCTTTTTCGCCTCCTTGGGAACCAGGAAAACCTCGGCGGCGCACCAGGCGGGCTGGATCCTTTTTTCCTTCCACGCCGGGGATTCGTAGAGCTTCAACATCTCGCTGGGCCTGACCTGGAGGAGAGCCTTCTTTCCGGTGAAGGCCTGGTAGACCTTTTCCTTTAGGAAGAGCCGGCGCCGGAGGTTCTCCCGGAGTTCTTCCTCCCTCTCTTTGTAGGTGATCCCCATCTTTTTCAAGTTGTCCAGGTAGGGACCCATGCCTCCCGCCGCCTCTACCTGGGTCTTCATCTCTTCCTTCACCAGGGAATCTACGAAC
>JALUZX010000299.1 GCA_027011425.1 Planctomycetota bacterium | reverse complement strand
AGATGGGAACAATGGATGGACAGCGGTCAAAAAGTCATGGATTTCGTAATTCCTTGAACACGGAGCACCCGAAGCGATGAGTCGACCCTCAGCCACCCTCTTCTTCGGAATTCTCGGCTTCCTTGGTCTGGTCCTCCTCTTTTTCTTTTCTCCGGAAGAGGACCTCCAGGCATGGAAACCGGAAACCCACCCCCCCGGCCGGCCCTGGAAGGTCCAGGTCGTGGAGAAGGAGACGGGCAAGCCCGTGCCCGGCGCGGAGGTCCTGGTCCTGGACCTGGGCCGCGTCCAGAACCCGCAAGAGGTCATCCGGAAAATCAGGGGCTCGGACAAACTTTCCCAGGACCAGTCCATCCGGGAGTTCAGCCGGACCTACCGGTGCGACGAGGGAGGCGCCGCCTGGATCCCCGCCCTTCCCACACCTCTTCTCTTCGGCGCCATCGAAGCGCGGAAGGGGAATCTCTGGGGGAGGATCGATCCCATGACCCTCTCCGCTCCCCCTTTCCGGATCGAGGTCACCCCCTTCAAGGTGATCCGGGTCCAGGTGAAGGACCGGAGGGGCAGACCCGTGGCGGGCGTGCCCGTGGGTCTCGGCCTCCGATCCGGGCCTTCCTTTTACTTCTTTTTCCGGCGGGCCGAAACCGGTGGGCCTGACGGAATCGCCCTTTTCCGTCGCACGAATTCCTTTCTCCAGCAGAAAGACAAAAAAATCAAGGGCCTGGCCGCTCTTCTGGTCCCGTTAAAAAAACCGCTGATCCAGGAGTTCGATCCGCGAAACCCGCCCTCCGACCCTATTGTCTTCACCCTTCCTCCGACGGGGAAAGCGCGCCTCCTGGTCAAGGGGACCAAGGGACCGATCCCCGACGACTGGTGCCTGGCCGCCCTCTGCCGGAAGGGAAAAGAAAAGGGGGAACCCAAGCCGATCCGTCTCCGGCCGTGCCCCCTCCTCCCCGTGCGGGGAGGCAGGGTCCTCTTCCCCTTCGTGGGGCTCGGCCTGGAATTGAAAGCCCTGGTCACGGCGGGCCAGGCGAATTTCCCCTTCTTTTCTTCCGACTACGGAATCGGGGAATTGTCTTCCACCCTGGGCCGCGGCCCGGCCCGCCCGGGTGAAATCGTGAACCTCCGGGTCACCCTGGGCACGCCGGCGCTCCTTACGGGAAGACTGCTCCTTCCCTCCGGAAAACCCGCCGGGGAATCGGTCTTCCTTTCGGTCCACAAGGGAAAGGTGAAATACCTTCCGGCAGGAGTTCGCGTCGACTACCTCAAAACGGACAAAAAGGGACGTTTCCGCCTGCGCCTGCCCAGCGGACCTTGCGGAATCGCCACGAGGATCCAGAAATGGATCCTTCTTTCCCCTGCCAAGGGCGCGCCTCTTTCGGCCCGCCTCGATCTCGGAAAGGAACTGCCTCCCGGGGAGGTCCCCCTGGGGGACGTCCGTCTCCACCGCCGCCCCCTCCTCGCCTCCGGGAAGGTGACGGATCCCCAAGGCGCCCCCGTTCCATGGGCCCGGATCGAGATCGCCCCCGGGAAGCAAGGCCCCGGGGTTTTCCTGCCGGCCTTCGCCCGTTTTCTCTCGGGAGGGCTGGCCGGCGAGGACGGACGTTTCCGGCTTTTCGGCTCTCCCCCCTCCCAGAGCCTTTTCATCCGGGCCTCCAAGCCGGGCTGGGTCCCGGCCGGCGAGACCCGCCTTGGACCCGGCGCCCGGGGACTCACCCTGGTCATCCAAAGGGCCGGCAGGGTGGAAGCATCTTTCCGGGCCGACCCGGGGATCACCCTGGAGGGATTTCCCGTGTCCCTGGTCTACAAGGGGCCGCCGGAGAGAATCGCCGAAGAAAAAATCCATCGAAACCGAGTCCTCTTCCAGGACCTCCCGCCGGGAAAGGCCGCCCTCCGGGTCTCTCTGCGCAGGCCTTCCGACGACTTGAGTCACTATGGGGACTTGGAGCGCGAGCCCTACCTCCTGGCCGAGATTCCGGGGATCCTGGTGGAAAGCGGAAAGACGACCAGGGACCCGCGCCTGGAGTGTGTCGACTTGAGGGGAAAGATCCGCCTCCTGGAACTGGACTTGAGGGACCCGGGAGGAAAGCCCATCGTGAAGGGTTCCCTCCGCTGGGGCCCGCGTTTCCAGAACCGGGAATGGTTCTTCTCCAAGGACCCCATCTTCCTCCCCGCCGGCGCCCCTCCAACCCTCTGGGTGGGCGCCCCGGGATGCAGGCCCAAAAAGATCGCCGCCAGGGGCGGGAAGATCCGGGTCGTCCTGGAAAAGGGGATCCCCGTGGAGCTGGTCTACGCGGGAAAGGGCCCTCTCCCCGCGCCCCCGATCCTCCTGGGGGTGAAGATCAAACCCTCCTATGGAACGGGAGGCGCCACGGGGAAAAAGGAAAAAGAAGCAATCCCCCTCTCCTTTACTCCCGAGAGCCCCCAGTGCTTCAAAAAAGGAAACAGGATCCGCCTCTACCTCCCCGCCCCGGGCGCCTATTCGCTGTCCTGGGTCCTCCTGGAGGAAGACGACCCCTCCGGCCTGGACTGGAGAATCGAAGACGCCGGGGATCGGACCATCCATGTGAAGGAAAGCGGCCCGGTCCAGGTCTTCCGGGTTTCCCTCCCCGAAAAGGCCCTCCGGAAAGCCCTTCGCGCCTACAAGGAAACCCGCGAGGGCTGAGACCAACGTCCACGGCGCGGGCCGGCCTGGAAGGAGGCGCCGCCTCCAAGTAACCTGTTTTGTCTACAGGTTCTTTTCGTCCTTCTCCGGGAAGGAGGAAATTCCATGAAGAAAATCGCGGCCCTCCTGGTGGGGATCCTGGTCCTGGCGGGCATCCTCTGGCTGGCCATTGGAGGAGGGAGGCCGCCCGTCCCGGCGGGCCCCTCGGGGTCCGGCGAAAAGGCCCGAACCGCCGCCCCCCGGACTTC
>JALUZX010000298.1 GCA_027011425.1 Planctomycetota bacterium | reverse complement strand
GGCCCCCCCTCTCCACCCCGCCGTAACCGAGCTTTCCCTGGAGGACTACCTGGCCCTCACGCCTGAAGTCTTCGAGGAAAAGGTCCGGGGGACGCCCCTCCGCCGGGCCGGTCCGAGCGGGCTCACCCGCAACGCCGCCCTGGCGGCGGCCAACCTGGGACGACGGGACCTGGCGCCCCTCCTGGAGGCCCTGCTCCACAAAGAAGACCCGGTGCTCCGTTCCGCCGGGGCCTGGGCCCTGGGCAGGCTGGGAGAACGAAGAGGGGCCTTGGAGAGAGCCCGGAACCGGGAAGAGGACCCGAAGGTCCGGGAGGAGATCGAGGCGGCCCTGGAGGGGATTTGACTCCCCGCGGGACTTCGCCGGAGTTGCCCTAGAGGATCAGGCCTCCCGCCTCTTCCCGGCCGGTCCCGGCCTTTTTGCGGAACCAGGAATCATCTTTCCCTTCGGCCCTCCGGAAATCCTTGAAGTAGGTCTCGAGACCTTTTACGTAACCGCCCATGCGCGCCTCCCCCCGGGCGATCTCCAGGAGCTTTTCCAGGAGTTCCTTCCTGGTCCGGCCGGGAAGCTTTTCCAGGGAAGCCAGGGGGCCGGCCGAGCCCTTTTGGAGAGACTCCTTGAGCCAGCGGGCCAATCCGTTGGGAGGGGACATCACTACCTCCACTTCTCCCGAGACGGCGGAGAGAAAACCCAAGGCTTCCAGGACCTCCTGGTCCCCCAGGACCTCCCGGGTAAGGGAGTAGGCGCAAAGGGCCTCTTCCAGGTCCATGCCCGCCGAGAAGAGATTTTCCCTGGAACCGAATGCCTTGAGCCGCCGGGCCAACCAGCCCCCATGGCGGCGGGTCACAGCCTGGACCCGGAGGCGGGCCATCTCCCTTGCCTTGGCGTTGAAGGGACAATTCTCCGGGCACTCCGCCTGGTCCTTCCGTCTTCTTTCGACACAACAAAGGGAGCAGATCCAGGTTTCCAGGACGGGGCAGAAACGCTTGGCTTTCCTGGCGGAGCACTGGGGGCAGAAGCTCATGGCAGGTCCTCCTGTTCCCGAATGATCGGGCCCCGGGAGGACCCGGTCAACGGCCGAAAAGGGAAAACCCGAAAATGTCCCGAAAAACGAAAAAGCCCGCCCTGGTTCCGCAAAGGCTCGTAACCATCTCTGCCGGAAACGCTATAGAAAGCCACGGAGGTCGAACCCGTGCGAACCCATCCCTGGAGACCGGACGGCGGCGGGGCTCCCCTGGGGGCCCGAAAAAGATCCCCGGCTCCCGGCAGGCCCCCCGACCTCCCGATCCCAGGAGGAGGAGGAAAGGAGAGGCCCGGCCGATGTTGATCCCCCACGATTTCTACTCGGAGAAGAAGTGGTGCCCCAAGTGCCGTAACTACGTCCCTTACCTGGTGAGCCTGGAGAAATGCTACTGCGCTCGTTGCGGCCACCCTGTGACCCTCTTCAGCGAGGAAGACAAGAAGAAGTTCAAGAAAGCCCTGGAGAAGAAGAGAACGATCAACCGCGCTTCCTGAAAGGCCGGGGAGGCATCCAAAGGACTTCCCGGGGAGTGGGATTGAGAGGCGTGGCCCTTTTTCCACATTTCCTCTCCTCCTCCCCCCCGTTGTAACTTTCCCACATTCCGCGCAATTTCCCCTCCACCAAGGCCTTAGGGCCGATTCTTCCCTTTTGCGTTGAAGGGTTCCCACGGACCCGGAGGATTCCCCCTTCAAGCAGGATCGGAGGGGGGAGGCCATAACTTCTTTGCTCGCGGACAGTTAGAGATTTGTTCGCCCCTGTTCCGCCCTTTGGCAAGGCCTTTGCTAAGGAGGAGGCGCGCCCGAGAGAAGAGGAAACCCGGAAAAAGCCCTGGGAGGGAAGAATGGACAAGATGGACTTCTACACGGAAAAGAAATGGTGCAACCGCTGCAAGAAATACGTCTTCTACCTGATGAGCGTAAAGCACAGCTATTGCGTCGAATGCGGTGAGCCCGTAAGCATCTTCAGCGAAGAGGAGAAGGAGAAGTTCCACAAGCTCGTGGAGAAGAACAAATACAAGGCCAGCTGATCCACCCCGTCCCACCAGGAAAAAATTCGAGAGAACACTCCTATGCCCCGAACCCGGATCCGGCCGCTCCCGCGGCCGGTTCTTTTTTTTTTGGGGGGGTCTTCCACAGAATCCGTGGGTCGGGGAAGCGTGGAAAGGCTCCTACGGTCGGCATTCAGCCGGGAACGGCGGGCAAAGACCCGACTTGGGTCCGCCCCACAGACTCCGCGGAAGCCCCATTTTTTCAAAGCCCCCTTCCCGCGCCTTTTTTCATGGCTTCTTTCAATTCAGGTAGGTGGGAGGTGAAGACGTCCCTTGGGTCGGCGCGGTGTTTCTTGCAGATCGAAGCGGCCATGCCCACGATCTCCCCCATGCATCCGCAGGTCCGCATGACCCGGACGGCTCCGAGGGCCCGGTGGGTGACGGAGATGTCCCGTCCCGCCATGAAGAGGTTGGGAACGTTGCGGGAGTAGAGACACCGGTAGGGGATCCAGAAGGGCATCGTGTAGCGGGTATACCGGGCCCTGGAGATGAAGGCGTCTCCCTCGAACCCCTTTGCATAGGCCGGGTCCGGCTCGTGGACGTCCATGGGCCAGCCCGTGGGCACGCACCCGTCGGGAAACTTCCTCCGCGCCGGCAGATCTTCCGCCCGGAGGATCACGTCTCCCAGCAGGCGGCGGGACTCCCTCTTGCCCGAGACGTAGGCCGCCCAGGCGATCCGGTAGGTCAAAAACCGACGGTCCACGTTCTTCAGGGCGTCCCAGGCGCCGTACATGGCACGGAAGTTCCAGTCCCGGATGGATTCCCCCTCCCCGAAGGGATCCCTGTCGAAGCCGCTCTCCCAGAACCACTTGCCCAGGGCGTTCAGACAGCCTTTGTCCCCCC
>JALUZX010000297.1 GCA_027011425.1 Planctomycetota bacterium | reverse complement strand
GGCTGTAGGTGAGCCATAGGGCGGACTGGTAGAGGAGGGGGAAGGCCAGGATTGGGGCGTTCAATTCGTTCCACCGGTTGTCACCCTCGGTGATGGGGGAGGTGAGGACCAGGACCTTCCCCTTGCCGTAGCGGTCGGCCACCAGAAGGGGGGACCGGTCCGGGTCCGAAAGACTGAGAAGGACCTTCGCCGAGGGGCGGGCCACCAACGCCCCCATGAAACGGTAGACCGGGGTTTCCCCCAGCAGGATGCCGAGGGGGCCGTTGAAATCCCGGAGGGCCGGATGGGTGATCGCCTTGGGGAGGACGGGGGTGTACCAGTCCTTCCCGCGGGAGCCGAAGCCCTTCACCTCGAGGAGCCGGACCGGGAGGGGGCCCTGGGCGCCGGGTCTCGTGAGCCGCAGGTTCCAGGCGGCGGGCTCGCTCTTTTCCCCCGGGACGGCCAGGAGTCCCCCGCCGGAACGGACGAAATCGGCCAGCCGGTCCGCCGTGCCGGGAGGAAGGCGGTCCACGTCCACCAGGGCGATGACGTCGTAGGCGTTCAGGTTCACCCTGCCGGCGGCGAAGTCCAGGCTGTCCACTACGGTGGAGCGGAAGAGGGAGACCCCGGGGATCTCCTCCTCCCCCGTGGGGTCCAGGACGCGGGCCATGTACCCGGCGGCGGAAAGGAGGAAGTCCTTGTTGGGCCTTCCGTCGGCGAAGAGGACCTTCACCCGGTCGCGGGCCACCAGGGCGAGCCACCTCCTGTCGTCCCCGGGAAGGGCGTCCCCCGGAAGGGAGGCCCGGATCCAGTGTGGGCCCTTTTTCAGGATGGAAAAACGGGAGACCGCTTCCGCCGTGCCCCCGGGGGGGACGTCCACCACGTCGGAAGGCCGCCTCTGGCCGTCCAGGCTGAAGACCACCTGGAGGGCGGGCAACTCCTTGCCGGACCAGTTCTTGATCCGGGCCCGCACTTCCAGGGTGAGGCCCTTGACCGCCACCGGGTCGGAGACTTCCAGGGAGAGGATCCCCGCGTTGGGGGGCGGAACATCGGGACCAGTGTCCACAAGCACCACCGGGTCCCCCGAGAGCTTGGCCAGGTCCGCCATGGCCAGGGCGAAAGGGTCCGTGGCGGCGGCTTCCTTGGGCTCCAGGCCCAGGGCGTTGCGCTGGAGGTCGGTGAAGACCGTGAAGAGGGGCCGGGCGGCCGGATCGTTCCCCACCTCCCGGGCCAGCTCCAGTCCCTTGACCAGGGAAGCGGCGCCGAACCCGGGCCGGCAGAGGCGTGAGACCGCCTCCAGGGCCCGGTCCATGCGGGTCTCCCCTTCCAGGACGAGGCGGGCCGAAGCGTCGACCCGGATGAGGGTCACCTTGTGGAAGTCTCCCTTGGAGGCAAGGCGGCGGAGATACTTTTCCACCAAAACCTTCGAGCGGGTGATGGGCCGGGGCCCGGCCTTGGGTTTTTGGGTCGTGCTCAATGTGGCGTCCACGACGATCACGTGGTGGCGGGCCGCCTGGGCGAGCCCTGCCAGGGGGCTTCCTCCTCCCACGATGGGGCGGGCCAGGGCCAGGGCCAGGAGCACGGGGATGGCGCACCGGAGAAGCAGCAGAAGGAGGTTCTCCATGCGGACCCGGCGTCGCACCCTCTTGAACGCGGCCAGGAGGAATTCCATGGCCGCCCAGGACTTCCTCAAGTAGCGCCTCCGGTTGAGGAGGTGGATGACCAGGGGAACCAGCAGGAGGGCGGCGCCCCAGAGAAGGCCTGGTTGGAGGAACTGGAGGGCCACGGGCTATTTCCTCCGGCGAAGGCGGTCCGCCCGGGCCGCCAGCCAGGCGGAAAGGGCCACGTCCAGGGGTTGATTGGTGAGGATCCTCTGGTAGTCGATCCCGAGCCCGAGGCAGCCGCGCCTGACCTTTTCCTGGAAGGACCGGACCTCGGCCAGGTAGGCCTCCCGCAGGGCCCGGGGATCCACGAGCAGCTTGTCCATTCCCTCCAGGCCCTCGAAGAGTGTCATCCGGTCAAAGGGAAATTCCACTTCATCCGGGTCCATCACGTGGAAGACCAGCACGTCCTGGTTCCGGTGGCGCAGGAGCTTGAGGCCCTTGAGAACGCTCTCCACGTCGTCGAAGAGGTCGGAGACCAGGATGAAGACTCCCTTCCGGTAGAGCCGGTCCCCCACGGCGGCCAGGGCCTTGCCCAGGGCCGTGCCCCCCGTGGGGGAGGCCTCCTCCAGGGCCTTGAAGATGTCCCCCAGGTGGGCCCGGGAGTTCTGTGCGGGAAGGGATGTCTCGAGCCTTTCCGAGAAGAGTTCCAGTCCCACGGCGTCGGCCTGCCTCTGGAGGAGGTAGGCCAAAGACGCGGCAAGAGTGGCGGAGTAGTCGAACTTGGACACTCTGCCCGGGGATCCGTATTCCATGGAGCGGCTCTGGTCCAGGAAGAGGAGGGCCCTGAGGTTGGTCTCTTCCTCGAATTCCTTGACGTAGAACCGGTCCGTTCGGGCGAAGACCTTCCAGTCCAGGAACCGGAGGTCGTCGCCCGGGGCGTATTCCCGGTGCTGGGCGAATTCCACCGAGGCGCCCCGGTAGGGGGAGCGGTGCATGCCCGCGACGAATCCCTCCACCACCAGCTTGGCCCGAAGCTCCAGGCGGGTGATCTTGTCGAGGATCCGGGGTTCCAGGTAGCGATAGGCCTTGGCCAAAGGGCTTCTACTCCTTCAGGACCTCCCGGACCGTTCCGTCCGAGAGGGCCCCGCTGGCGTTGGGGTCGATGGCTTGGAGGAGCTTGTCCACGATCACGTCGGGAGTAATCCCTTCCGCCTCGGCGGTGAAATTGTTGATGATCCGGTGCCGGAGGACGGGGTGGGCCACGGCCTGGACGTCCTCGGCTGAGACGTAGAACCGGCCCTTGAGGAGGGCCCGGGCCTTGCCGCCGAGCACCAGGTATTGGGAAGCCCTGGGGCCGGCCCCCCAGGAGACCCACTCCTTCACCTCGGGAAGGGCGTCGGGTTCGTTCACCCTGGTGGCCCTGGTGATCCGGAGGATGTATTCCAGGACCTGGTCGGCGATGGGAACCCGGCGGACGACCTTTTGGAGGTCCAGGATCTCCTGTCCCGTGAGCACGGGCTTCACCTCGGCCTCCTGGGCCTCGGTGGTGAGCCGGAGGATGGCCTTCTCCTCGTCGAAGCTGGGGTAGTTGACCTTGATCATGAACATGAACCGGTCCAGCTGGGCCTCCGGGAGGGGGTAGGTGCCTTCCTGCTCGATCGGGTTCTGGGTGGCCAGGACGAAGAAGGGCTGGTCCAGGGGGTAGCGCTTGCCCCCGGCGGTGACCTGGTTCTCCTGCATGGCCTCCAGCAGGGCGGCCTGGGTCTTGGGGGGGGTCCGGTTGATCTCGTCGGCCAGGATCACGTTGGCGAAGATCGGCCCCTTGATGAACCGGAGTTCCCTGGTCCCCGTGGCCTTGTCCTCCTGGATCACGTCGGTCCCGGTGATGTCCGAGGGCATCAGGTCGGGGGTGAACTGGATCCTGTGGAAGGAGAGGTCCAGGATCCGGGCCAGGGTGGAGATCATCAGGGTCTTGGCCAGCCCCGGGACGCCCTGGAGGAGGCAGTGGCCCCGGGAGAACAGGGAGATGAAGATCTCCTCGATCACTTCGTCCTGGCCCACGATGACCTGGGCCATTTCCTTGCGCATGGTCTCGTAGGCCTTCTTGAGCTTCTCGACGGCCTCCAGGTCCTCCCGGCCCGGGTTGGAGCCTCTCTCGTCGGCCATGATGGTCTGCCTCCTGCAAAGGGATCGCGACTGCGGGGAGCTTCCCCTTTCCTACGGCGGGAAGCCGGCTGTTGCCAGGAACGATGAATGAATCATCGCCCTGAAAGGGGTTCCCGGCAAGGGCGTGGCCCTTTCCTCCTCCCCTTCCGGGCGGTCCGGGCCCTCAGAGTTCCTCGATGGAGGCCCTTCCGAACCGGGCCGTCCAGGCCGTCTCTCCCGACCGGGGGGCCAAAAGGAGGATCCGGATCCGGGTGCCTTCCTGGGAGGTCCGGACCACCCGGGCCGGGTTCCGGTGGGTGGTAACCGAGAGGAGCCGCCAGGAGGACTTCCCTTGGGGGACGACCATGCGGAGTTCGTAAGGGTCCCCCGCCACGAGCCGGCTCACCCCGGAGAGGACGGCCGCCCTTGCGTCCCAGCGCTCCTCCAGGATGTCCACCACCCCCTGGGTGACGTGGCGGGAGGTGGAGAGGACCTGGGGATGGGAGGAGGCTTCCCGCAGGGCCAGGACCTTGCAGGATCCCGGGGGAAGTTCCGCCGAAAGGGTCCCCGTCATGGGGGGGAGGAAGCGGTCGCCCCAGAAATCGAAGCCCGCGTAGCTCTTCTTCGGGTCCAGGCCCAGCCTTCCCATGGGAGAGCGGATGCGGGCCTTCTTCTTCTCCTGCCAGTTGAAAAGACCAAGGACGATCCGCTCCACCCCCGAACGGGAATCCTGGAGGACCCAGATTCTTGGGATCTTGCTCTCGAAGAGGTCCGCCGGCCTGGCCAGGGCCCCGTGGTTGGGCAGGATGCGCCTGGCGATCTCCAGGCGCTCAGGGGGAAGATCGGGGAGCCAGTCGCTGAAGACCGTGAGCTGGCCCGAGATCGCCACCCAGGAGGCCAGGAGGCGGCAGTGGTTCAGGGGCATGGAAGGGCGCAGGTAGACCGGGTCGGGGTCGTTGTACCAGACCCGGCGGTGCAGAAAGTAGCGGTTGGATCCATGCCAGGGGCCGCGCTGGAGGGCCTTCCACCCCGGGCCGTTGTCGGGGCCGATGCGCATGGCGTCCACCAGGCCGAAGGAGGCCCCCAGGGTGCGCATGTTCTGGCTCACGTTGCAGCCCAGGAAGAAGACTTTGGGTCCCGCAGCCTTTCGGATGAGCTTCAGCCCCATCCGGTAGGCCTGGATGGGGGTGATGGCGGGGTCGTGGACCACTGGTCTCCCCAGGTCGTCGCCGGGCCGGTAGGCGTCGTTGACGTAGATCTGTTTCGTGGCGGTTCCGAGCCAGAGCCCGTCCATCTTGAAGTATTCGTAGCCCCAGTCCTTGGCGATGGTCCGGGCCAAGAGCGCGATGTAGTCCCGCACGGGGGGAAAGGTCACGTCCAGGGGGACCCCGCCCCAGGCGGTGACGTAGGGTTCGCCCCCGTGAGTGCGGACGAGCCAGTCCCGCTTGCCGGCGAAGAAGGGATCCCGCCGGTCCGCGGCGAAGGGCATCCACCAGAGCCCAGGGGTGAATCCCAGGGAGCGGAGTCTTTCCGCCGTCTGTTTCATGCCGTGGGGATAGGGCCCCTTGGGGCTGTGGCGGCAAAAGACCTTGGCCGGGCCGTTGCGGCGTTTGCCTTCCTGCCAGTAGTCGTCGATCTGGATGAACCGGAAGCCGAAGGGCCGGAGGGTCCGGCGGGCGAACCGGGCGAGTTCGACGATGTGTTTCTCGTCGCAGGCTTTCCCATAGGGCTTGCTGTACCAGGTGCAGTAGCCGTCGGGCTGGGGCCGGAGCCGGATCCGGTAGTTGCGGGCCGCGAGATCGGCGTATTTCTCCAGGCCGAGCCGGGCGTCGGCGAACCAGCCGAGGAGGAATGTCTCGCCCTCCTCGGCGGCGCCGGGCTGGAGGATCAGTCTACCGTAATCGATCCTGGGCGTGATCCGGGCCGCGCCGTCCGGGCCTCTCCCCGAGAAGACCACTCCGTCGCCTTTGTCGCAGGTGAGCCAGGCCCCGACCAGGCCGCGCCGGGTCTTCGGCCCGGCCAGGGCCAGGAAGGTGTAGCTCCCGGGGTGCCCGTCTACCTTCGTGAGCCCCGCCGTGCCCAGGGCCCGGAGCCTTCCGGCGGGAACACCGGGGAGGACCCGGGCCTTCTCCAGGAGAGTCACCTCCCGGAGGGTCCGGGGGCTCCCGGAGGGATTGCGGAGGATGGGCTGGAGGAAGAGGAAGGGAAGGTCCCCGTAGAGGGCCAGCCTGTCGGTTCTTTCCGGGCCGCGGGAGACCTCCAGGGCCTTCCCCCGCCCGAAGACGGGGTGGGCCAGGTCGATCTTGCGGCAAGGTCCCGGCCCGGGAGGGGCCTCCAGGAGGATTCGGGCTCCACCCGCCCGAACCTGGAGGGCGCCCTCTTCCGGGCTCCAGGTTACGGAGAGGGAGGCATTGGAGATCGTCAGGTTTCGTGCCTTGGCTTTTTCCGGTCTCTTTTCCGTGACGCAACCGGCGGAAAGAAGCAGAAGGACCGGGACCAGGGTCCTCGCCAGGGATTCCTTGTTTCGGAAGAAGGGTTTCATGTCCGGGTGTTTCCTCTCGAGTCCGGGAGTCGGGGGCGGGGAGGAGGATAGGAGGATAGGAAAGGAGAGGACCCGGCTCCAGGGCCGGGGGAAAAAACGAGGCCCGGGGGCGGCGCCCCGGGCCTCGGCGGGAAAGGAGAGGTTCGGGAGGGACGCTCTACATGAAGATCGTCCCGATTCCGTTGGTGAGAAGGAGCCCGGGCGTATTGGCGCCCGGGGCGATCACGACGCCCTGCCAGAACAAAGGCACGCCCGCCATGGAAGGCACGTTGGGGACGGGAAGCTGGAGGCTCCCCGTGCCCTGAGCATTGGTGGTGTAGTTCAAGCTGAGCTTGATATCCTGGTAGAGGGAGCACCCGGTCATTCCCAGGACGCCCAGGTCGAAGGGGAGGGGAATCCCCATGAAATTCGCGTCGTTGCGCCCCAGGACCAGGATGCCCGCCGTGGAAGCCGGGTGGTCGGAGAAATTTAGGACCAGAGTGGAGTTGAGGGCCGGGATCCCGCCGGCGCCCAGGGCCGGGGCCTTGGAGAGGGAGCCCGAGCAGCCCGGGCCCTTGGGGAAGGCCACGCCCGTGGGCGTGCCCAGGAACATGGCCCGGCCGCCGGTGAGGGGGCCGATGGGGTGGAGGTCCGAATAGGTGAGGCGCATCCCCGCGTGATACCCGGGAAGGCGGAAGCCCGAGAGGAGGCGGAACTGGTCCACGCCTTTGCCCTTCCGCAAGGGAATGGCCGGCTTGCCGTAGGGGGGGATGGGCCCGGCGGGGGTGAGGGCCCGCATGTAGAGGTTCTTTCTTTGCTCCGCTACCTTGCTGTAGACCACGGAGAAGGCATTGCCGTTTCGGGCGAGGGTGTAGGAATAGTATGTGTTGTTTCCCCACCCCATCTTGGGGTCGTCGTCGATCTGCATGGGCTTGGTGAACTTGCCCGTGGCGCCCTTGGAGATGACGTACCAGAGCTTGCCGCCGCCGAGGTGGCTCGTGCCCGTCCCGTAGAGGATGTAGACGTCTCCGCCGGGGAGGACGCCCAGGACGGGCACGTTGTTGGCGTGAAGGGTGCGGATGTTCTTGGAAGGGTTCATGGGATCGGGGACGATGGGGTATACGGGACTGAATTTATCCGTCGTCGTGTCGAACTTGCGGTAGCAGATTCCGTAGCCGCCCGTCATCGTCCGATAGACCATGTGGAAGGTGTTGCCCAAGGCCATGATGTTCAACTTCACGCCCGTGTAGTCTTTGTTGACCTGGTGAGGGGCGCTCCACTTGCCGTTCTTCTTCCAGACGAGGCCGCCGGCCCAGCTCCGGGTGGATCCGACCCAGCCCTTGGGAACTCCCCGGCCGCAACCGAAAGTGATTCCCACCACGCCGTTGTCCGCCACGGCGATGTCCGGCGTTCCCCATCTATGGTTGGCGTCCCAGGCGGGGACGACCTCCTCGTCCTTGGTCCCGGCCCACTTGCCGGTGCGCGTGTCGTAGGTGGAATAGAAGATGCTGTAATAGCCGAAGATCTTCCCGCTCGAGATTTTCCCCTTCCCGTTCATGGCATACCAGGTCAGGTGGAGGGTGTGGCCGTCCCGGTCCGGGAAGATGGAGCCGTAAACCGCTCCCGTGGTGCGGACCTCCGCCGCCTTGCTCCAGGAGGCGCCTCCGTCGTTGGAGACCATCAAGAGCAGGTGGCGGGCCTTGTCGAAGACGGAAAAGGATGCGCCGGTGGTATACGAGCCGTCGTTCCAGTAGACCGGCGACCACCAGCGTCCGTCGGCCGTGACGGCCAGGCCTTTCTGCATGTTGAGGGCGGTCCGGACCGTCTCGGGCGCCTTGGTGGTGCCGTTGATTCCGGCCTGCTTGATGAGAGCGTCCTGGGCGGTCAAGACGGCCGTCCCGAGAAGGAGGGCCGCCGCGGTCCGGGCCGCCCCTTTCAAGCGGGGAAGAGAGGGAAGGGAAGAAATGCGCATGGATATTCCTCCTTGGGAAATAGGATGGAAAGGGGCGTAAGGGAAACTATTCCTCCTCTTTCCTTTTGGCAAGGGGCGGGGTCTTTCGTGCGAGGATGGAGGCTGGGCGCGTGTTTCGTTGTGGCACAGGAAGGATGCGCTTCCAGGGCCCCGCCGGCGGCATCGTCCCGAAGGATCCTTGTCGGAACAGTAGATAACCACCTGGGTGTCCCCGTCGCCGCTCTGGGCCCACCAATGGCAGCGGCCGTGGTCGCAGGCGGCAGGGAGAAGCAGAAGGAACGAAAGGACGGAAATCCTGGGGACCATGGTCCGGCCCTCCTTTCCGGGTCTCCATCATTCCACCTTCCCGGGCGCGCGCAAGGGGGCCTCTAACCGGGAGGAAAGACCTGGAACTCCCAGATGGTGGGACCGTCGGAGGCGTCCAGGATGTGGAGCCTGACGTAGCGGGCCTTCACGGGCGGAAAGGTCCGGGAAAAATCCTTCCCCGCCCGGCCGGCTTTGAAGATGGTCTTCCACTCGTCTTCCTTCGAGAGGCGGGCCTGGACGGCGAAGCTTCGAATCCTCCTTCCGTATTGGACGCACTCGGAGACTCGCGCCCGGCCGATCTTCTTTGGAGTTCCCAGGTCCACCTCGAGCCAGGCGCTGTGGACCCCGGCGTCGGTGGCCCAGCGGGTCTTCGGGTCGTCGTCCAGGGCCCGGGCCGGCCCGAACTTGGCCTTCATGCCCTTGAAGACATTGGAAGCCCGGGCGGGGCGGCCGAAAGCCAGGGAGCCGCTCTTCCAGGGCACCTTGACGGGAGGAATGTCGCAGGCCTTCCCTTCCACCTGGAGCTGGAGGACCGTCACAAGGGGCGAGCGGTCCCTGGCCGGAAGGTCCAATGTGATCCCCTTGGAGTCCTGGGAGAGGCTGAGTTTCCCTCCCGAAAGGGCCCGGGCCGAGACCACCTTGGCCGGGATGGGGGGGAGCACCAGGGGACCTCGGGCGGGCCAGTCCAGGACGAAGAGGTAGATCTTTTTTGCTTTGCAGGTGGAGGCCCCCCAGGGTCCTGGTTCGAAGGGGCCGCCCCGGGTGCTGTAGATGCAATCTCCGTAGCGATCCATCCAGGCCCCGATCTCCTCCAGGCGCTTCACCTGGCGGGGTTCGATCCTGCCGTCGGGCATGGGGCCCACGTTGAGGAGCAGGTTGCCGTCCCCCCCGGCGGTGCGGACCAGGATGGAGAGGCACTCCTTCAGGGACTTCAGTTTGTCCCCCGGTTTCCAGGCCCATTGCCTGCAGATGGTCATGCAGGTCTCCCATGGATGCTCCCTGTCGAAGGAGCCGATCTTCTGCTCGGGCGTGGCGAAGTCCCCCAGGCGCCGGCCCCCCCTGGCCTTGCCCAGGCGGTTGTTGACGAGCAGGTCCGGCTGGAGGCCCTTCAGGAAGAGGTAGAGTTTCTTTCCCAGGTCCGGGTTCCAGGGCTTCTCCCAGTCTCCGTCGAACCACATGACCCCCAAAGGCCCGTAGTTCCGGACCAGTTCGGCCGTCTGGTCTTCCACGAACCGGAAGTATCTCTTCATGTCCGGATGGGGCTTCTTTCCCCTCCCCCCGGGGCTGTCTGTGGGGTAGTCCGGGTGATACCAGTCCAGGAGGGAGTAGTAGGCGCAAAAAAGGATCCCCTTCTTTTTGCAGGCCTTGGCGAGTTCTCCCACGATGTCCCGCTCGAAGGGGGTCTTGGAAATATTGTAGTCGGTATACTTGGTCGGCCAGAGGCAGAATCCGTCGTGGTGCTTGGTGACGAGCACCAGGTATTTCATGCCCGCCCGGCGGGCCGTCTCCGCCCAGGAGAGGGCGTCGAACCTCACCGGATCGAACCTCAGGTAGAGCAGGTCGTACTC
>JALUZX010000296.1 GCA_027011425.1 Planctomycetota bacterium | reverse complement strand
CCCCCGGGCCGGCTGGAGCACGTCGTCCACGTCCTTGAACTGCACCCCCGCCGTGAGTTCCCGGAAGCGGGTGAACCCCTCGCTCTCCCATACCGTGTAAGGAGCGTCGAAATCCACGTCCCCCACGTCGACCCACTCGCTCCGGATCCCGAAGGAAACCCTGGTCTTGTAGTTCAGGAGCCGGCTCAGGCCCACGTAGGCTCCCTGCCTTTCGTCCCGGTAGTTCCGGTAGTAGCGCCACCGCTTATAGAGGGAAACGTCCAGGCCGATACGGTCCTCGTAGAGACCGAAGACGTCCGGTTCTTTGAAACGAATATCAAAGAAATTCAGCCTGGTCCCGGGCTGGAGATCCAGGATGAGGGTCTGCCCCCCGCCGTAGAAGGCCCGCCCGTCCAGGATCTGGCTCACCGCCTCCACTGGATTGGCCGAGGTGGGAGGCCGCAAGAGGTCGAAATTCCTCCTCCGCAAAGTGAACCTTCCGAAGAACCCCAGGTTGGTGGAGACCCCGGCCGACCAGAGAAGGCTTCCCGTCTTTCCCTCCTTGACGTGCACGTCCAGGTCCACCTCGTCCGGGGAACCGGGCACCGACTTCAGGGACTTCCGGACCGTGGTGACCCCCCGGCTGTCCTCGAAGTAGTGCAGGGCGTCGAGCCTGTAGAGGGAACGGTTCAGTTCCACCATGTCCAGGGGTTCCCCGGGGTGAAGGCTGATCTCCCTGCGGATCACCTCGTCCTTGGTGTTCCTGTTGCCCGTGATGTTGATCTTCCGGATGCGCTTGCGGAACCCTTCCTGGACGCGGTAGGAGACATCCACCTCGTGCCGGTCCGGATGGAAGACCTCGAGAGGCTGTAGAACCTGGAAGGCTTCCTCCGGCTTCAGGTCGTCGTGGCCGTCCATCGGGGGAAATCCTCTTTTTCCGTAATACATCTTTATGGTCTGCTCGTCCCTCTCGAGAGTCTCCTTCCGGTAAGGCGCCCCCGGGACCAGCTTGAGCAGGGGGAGGATCTTCTTCTTTTCCAGGAGAGGCTTGTTCCGGCCCGGAGGAAGCTCCTGGATCAGGTCCACCTTGGAAACGCGGTAGAGGGGCCCTTCATGGACGAGGATGGTCAGGTCCACCCGGGTCTTGTCCGGGGAAAACTTCACGTCCTGGACGGCCGCCTCGGCGTCCTTGTAGCCCTCTCCCCTGTAGAAGTCCCGGATCCTCTCCACGTCGTCCTTGAGGGTCGATGCGGAGTAGGGCTCGTCGTGGAAAAGCAGGTCCAGGAACTTCCCGACCAGGACCCAGGGCGCCATGACCCAGGCCTCCGGGTCCTTCCATGTGAGTTCCGGATTGATGATATGGCTCGGGGCGGACTTGACCCCTGCCGACCCGATGATGTTCTTCTTCAATCCCAGGGTGGCGAAGGCCGGGAAGGCCTTGTTGCCCACGACCTTCACCGACCTGACCCGCACCAGCGGCCCCTCCTCCACCTGGAAGACGAGGGTCCTCCCGTCCCGGGACGGCCGGGTTTCCACCCTGGCGAAGGCGTAGCCCATCCTCTCGTAGCGGGCAAGCAGGAGTTCCGCCTTGGTACGGGCCGAGGGTTCGTCCAGAGCGGCCCCCTCCCTGAGGTCCATGATCTCCAGTGCCTCCTTGAGGGTGATGGCATGCAAACCCTTCACCCGGAAATGCTGGTAGGCCCCGAAATCCCAGACCTGGAAACGAACAGCCACCCCCTTTCCCAGGACCTTCACCTCGGCCGAGGCCATGAGCTTGAGCAGATTCCAGAGCCGCTTGATGTCCTGGTCCACCTGGGCCCTGGAGTAGGGACGGCCCTCCCTGGTGCGGAGGTTGGCCCTCACCTTGTCGAGGGGAACCCGCCTCGGGCCGGTGACATCCACGCTGACCACGGTCCGGCCCTCCAAGGCCGCCAGGGCCTTTTCCCTTTCCTTCGGGCCGGCTTGTCCTCGGGCGGACGGGACGGCCGTGAGGAGGAAAAGGAGGAGAAGGAGAAAATCAGCCAAGGCCGGCTTGCGCATTCGGGCCCGCCAGGGAGTCGAAACGCATGCAACGTTTCTCGAAGTGGAGCCTCACGGTCCCCGTAGGGCCGTTCCTCTGCTTGGCTATGATAATCTCCGCCACCCCCCTGTTCTCCTCGGTAGGTTTGAAATACTCCTCCCTGTGCAGGAGGAGAACCACGTCCGCGTCCTGCTCGATGGAACCGGATTCCCTGAGGTCGGACATCCTGGGCCGGTGATCGTCCCTCTGTTCCACGGCACGGTTGAGCTGGGAAAGGGCGATCACCGGGATTTCGAGTTCCCGGGCCAATGCCTTGAGGGAACGGGAAATCCTGGAAATTTCCTGCTGTCTTCCCTCCGCCCTGGCCCAGCGATCCCCTTCCATCAACTGCAAGTAGTCGATAATTATATACTTGATGCCGTGCGCCTTGACCAGCCGCCTGGCCTTGTGCCGGACTCCCAGGGTGTTCAGGCCCTGGGATTCGTCCACGTAGATCGGCGCCTCATAGATCTTGCTGGCAGTATTCCTGAGCTTCTCCATCTCCACCTTGGAGATGAACCCGTGGCGGAGCCTCTGGGCGTCCAGGCGCCCGTGGATGCAAAGGATGTTCTGAACGACCTGCTCGGAGGAGACCTCCAGGCTGAAGATGGCTCCCGGGATCCCCTGGTCCACGCTGAGCCGGTCCACCAGGTTGTTGGCGAAAGAGGTCTTCCCCATGCTGGGACGCCCGGCCACGATGATCAGTTCTCCAGCGTGAAGGCCGGCGGTCAGGTCGTCCAGGTCCGCGAACCCCGTCTGAAGTCCCGTCATCCGCGCCTCCCTGTCCCGGAGCCGGTCGATCTTCTCGTAGAAATCCTTGAGAATCTCCATGACCGAGCGTGCCTCGCCTTGATGCAGTCTTTGGGCAAGGTCGAAAACCAATTGTTC
>JALUZX010000295.1 GCA_027011425.1 Planctomycetota bacterium | reverse complement strand
GGAAGCCCGGGAGGAGGTTCTCCGGGGAGAGGTGGGGGTTTTCTGGATCGGAATCCAGCCGGAGGAATCCCTGGAACTCGATTGGGACCAGGTCGAGAAGGAAAAAGAAAAAGAAATTCTTGAGCGGATCCTCCGGGATCCCCGGGAAACGGGAGGGCGGGGGGTCGCGAACCCTTACGGCCGAATGGAAATTCGCCAAGAAAAAATCCTCCTGGAACAGACCTTCCCAAACTCTTTGGAGATCCGGGAGGACGGGGGGATCCGGTTCCAGCGGGAACTCTGGCCTTTTCTCTTCGGGCGGGAAGCCCGCCGTCTGAACGGCCTGGCCCTTTTGGAGACGGCTGTTTCCCTCTTCCGCCTGGCGAAGAGGCTTCTTTTCCAGGAGGACTTCTTCCGGGGGGAGAGGGGACCTCTCCTGGCGGACGCTGCCCTGGTGGGGGTGGAGGGCCTGCCCTTGGTCCCCAGGGCCTCCAGGGACATCGCCTGGCCGGATCCCCTTCCCAGGGCGCCTTCGGACCTGGTTCTTCTCACCAGGCCCGTGGAGATCGGGGCGGAGGAGTTGGAGGACCCGATCCGATGCGGGTTCAAGCTGGTTCGCGGCCTCTTTCGGGCCTTCGGCCTGGAAGGGAGCGCCGTGCCGGTGGATCACCTGCGCCGCCTGGAGCGGATCTCCCGCTGAGGACCTGGGTCCTCAGCGGACCCTCAGGACCAGGTTCTTCGTCCCTTCCGGCCAGATGTGCTCGAACCAACTGTCCACTTTCGCCCCGTTTCTTTTCAGTGTGACATCGTAATATCCGGGAATGAGGCGGAGGAAGAAACGTCCCAGGGGACCGACCTTGGTTTCGAAGGTGAAAGGAGAACTATTTTCTTCCAGTGGATGTGTCGGGGAGAACTCCAGGGTTCCTTCTTTTCCCTGGAGAACCCCGGGGGGAGAGATCTTTCCTTTTACGGTGACCCCAAATCGCTTCAAAGGGTCCCAGGGATTGGAGAGGGAGACCTGGATCGGCTCCAGTAGGCCGGGCCGGGCCGTGAAATTGCCTTCCCAGACCAAAGGCCCCGTCTTTTCCCGGGCCCAGGCTTCCACGCGGAACTCCCCCTCCGGGAGGTAGACTTGGGCGAAGCCGGGATAGGCCAGGATGTTCTTCTCGTAAGGGCCGGAGGGTTGCCCCTGGAGGGGGAAATATCTCAAGGCCTTGATCGGGCCGTTCCACCCGGGGGGACGGAGAAACCTGAGGCGCACCGGGACCACCCGGGCGAGGCGGACCCGGAATATTTTTCTCTCTCCAGGGGCCAGTGTGAGACCCGGTTCTCCGTAAGGGATCCATTCCTCTTTGGGAAAGGTGAATTCCCATTCTCCAGGCCGGGCGGGATTGATGGAAAAACGCCCGTCCCGACCGGTGAGGATGGAGAAGTCGGTTTCGGGCATGTAATCATCGGAATTGACATCGGCGACCACCTGGATCCTCAAGAAAGGTACGGGTTTCCCCAGGGAATCCACGACGCATCCCTCGATTCTTCCTCCGTGGAGATCGAAGTCGCGGACCAACCTTTCTCCCTTTTCGATATCGATATCTTTTTCCGCGACCACCCATTCTCCTTCCGGGCTCGCGGGAAGAGGAAGAAGAACCTGGACGGAACAGGTGGAGGGCGGAACGTTCTCAAACAGGTACCGGCCTTCACGATTCGTCCTGCAGGACGTCGCCCCAAAACTGGCGCCGTCCAGGACCCGGACTTTCACTCCGGGGAGAGGGCTTCCGGAAAGGGTGACTTTCCCTTGGATCACCCCCATGGGCCCCATGGAAGGAGCTTGGAGAAGGATCTTCACCGCGGCTCCTTCCTCCATCGTGACCGAGGTCTTCACGGGCCCATCGAAGGGACCTTCCCCCATGGGCTTCAGGAGATCCGTAAAGCGGGGGTTGCCTTCCCCTTCCCAGAGGAGGAGGGTGTACTCCCCGGGAAGGACCTGGTCGAACCGGAAACGGCCCTTTTCGTCCACCAGGGCTCCTCCAAGGCAGGAATCCTCCTCCAGGAGGAGGACCCGGCGGGGGCGGTCTTTGCCCGCCGGAAGGGGAGGGGAAACCCTTCCTTCGATCCTTCCTCCCTTGCTGAGTTTGAGGATGAGATGTCCCTTGGAGGGAAGGGCCGCCTGGACCGCGTAAGCCGGGGCATAACCCTGCTTGAAGATGTTGAACCACAGCTCGGCCCCGGGGAAGACTCCAATCTCCGCGCGCCCCCGGGCGTCCGTGAGGACCGGGCCGGAACGAAACGTCGTGTGCTCCAGCTCCCCCGGCGCCTTTCCGTGGCAAAGGAGCCGGACTCCGGGCACGGGCCGCCCGCGGCTGTCGCGGACTTCCACGGGAACCAGGGTCTTTTTCCAAAGGTTCAGGGTTTCCGGTCTTTCATCGGGCCGGGATGTTGGATCGACGATGACCTCTAGCTTCGCCGGGAGAAACCCTTCTTTTTCCCCGTGGAGGAGGTAATAACCCGGGGGGATGCCACGGATGGAAATCCGGGAAGGGGGGAAGAGGCTGATATCGAGGGGAATGGGATGTTCGTCCCCGAAGTAGGTCAGGAAAGCCTTGTCCGGAAGGACCGGTTTCTTTCCGGGAAGGGACCGGCACGTCACGAGGACATTCCGGGTTTCACCCAGGCGGATCAGGGGCCTCTCTCCGGGCGCCCAGGGGCCGGAAACGGTCCAGGGAGAATGGGGACTCCTCCTGGCCGTGAAGAACATCTTTTTTTGTATGCGGCCGGTGTAGTCCAGTTTCCCGGCGGGCCCCGTGACCCCGACCCTTTCCAGGAGAGCCGTCTCGTTGAATCCCCGCGTCCCGGCGGCCAGGACCTCCGCTCCTTCCAGGGGACGTCCCTTTCCGTCCACCACCCGGATTTCGAGGGAGTCCTCCCTCTCCAGGCGGAGGAACAGGGG